>CATZYB010000031.1 GCA_958426095.1 uncultured Lachnospiraceae bacterium | reverse complement strand
CTGAAAGAGCGGATGCAGAAAAGCAATCGATGGGCTTATTTAAATATGCTGAACCGTCTGGCGGAAGCCGGAAACCGTGGATATTGGCAGCCGACGGATGAAGAAATGGAGCGTCTGCAAAGAGCCTATCTGGAAACTGAAGGCGAAATTGAGCAATAGAGAGGATATTTGATATGGAGAAAAAGAAACAATTCCCGTTTACGGCGATTCTGGGTCAGGAGCAGATGAAGGAGGCGCTCGTTTTAAATCTGGTGAATCCGTCTCTGGGCGGCGTGTTGATCCGGGGACAGAAGGGGACGGCCAAATCCACGGCGGTACGGGCGCTTTCAGATCTTTTGCCAAGCGCAAAGGTCGTGGAACTTCCAATGAATGCCACAGAGGACCGGGTCGCAGGCACTTTGGATGTGGAATATGCCATAAAGACCGGAGAGAAAAAATTTGAACCGGGTATTCTGGCACAGGCAGATAAACATATTTTGTATGTAGATGAAATAAATCTGTTGGATGACCATATCGTGGATCTTCTTCTGGATGCGGCGGCTATGGGAATAAATACGGTGGAACGGGAAGGTATTTCCTATTCCCATCCGGCGAGATTTTCTCTGGTGGGTACGATGAATCCGGAGGAAGGCAATCTGCGGCCTCAGCTTTTGGATCGATTTGGGCTGGTAGTGGATGTGGCCGGTGAAACGGATGCAAAAATCCGGGCGGAAATTATTGAAAACCGTCTGGCCTATGAAGAAAATCCTCAGAAATTTTGCCGAAAATATTCGAAAAAACAGAAGGCGTTGGCAGAACAGATTAAAGCTGCCAAAGCATTGCTTACGAATGTGGCTGTCAGCCATGAAATCATACTTCAAGCGGCAGAAATCGGTATTGCCATGGAGACAGAAGGCCATCGGGCCGACATAAGTATGATTAAGACAGCCCGAACACTTGCCGCTCTTGACGGTCGGACAGAGGTCATACAAGCGGATCTGAAAAAAGCTGCAATTTATACTCTGCCCCATCGAATGAGAAAAAATCCGTTGGAAGAAGGAAATATGAATATGCAGGTTTTGGAAGAAATTTTAAGTTCGGATAAAGTCGATGAATCGGAGGATGGATAGGGAACAGGACAAAAACAAAGCGGACAACTGCCGGAAAGAAAGACAGATTTAGGCCCGATTGAAGCGCCTGTTCTGCAAAATGGCCAGAGCATTTCCCTTACGGAATTACTCCGGGAGATGGGAGATGCGGCGCTTAAGTCCAAATGGAAATTAAGTGCCGTTGGAAAGCAGAATATGGGAAGTAACGGAAATAAAGGAAAAGCCCGCGGTTACACACAGACAGGGAATCTTAATGCGGATAAAATTGCCTTTGCGGCGACAATCCGCGCCGCCGCAGGGCATCAAAAGAATATGAGCGGCATCTGTGCGTCTGTTCCGGAACAGGAGAAATTTCCGGCAGTCCGTATAGAAGCATCGGATATTCGTTATCAACGTTTTATCCGTAAAGAAAAGATGGGGATTCTTTTTGTAGTCGATGCCAGTCGTTCTCAGGGTGCGGATAGACGTCTGGCCTTTGCAAAGGGAGCCATTTTATCGCTGCTCAGGCAGGTTTATGAACGGCGGGATAAGGCGGGGCTGATTATTTTTGGAGATAAGAAAGCGGAGCTGGTACTTCCTTTTACAAGGAGCGTGGAATATGCGGGGAAAAAGCTGGCATCCCTTCCGGCCTCCGGGAACACACCTCTGGCAATGGGACTTCGGAAAGCGTTGGAAACGATCGACAGGGAACAAAGAAAAGATGATGCTATAAATCCGATAATTGTTCTGGTCACGGACGGAAAGGCAAATTATGATGAGAAGAAAGGTTTGCCGTTGGAATCGGCCATGGAAATGGCCGGGAGAATCAGAGAATCAGGAATCCCTGCCGTGGTTATCGATACGGAAAAGGGCATTTTCAGACTGGGAATCGCAAAGCGGCTGGCAGAACAGATGAATGCCCGTTACCTGACATTGGAATAAACAGAAAGGAAGATTTTTATGAAATATCGTGAATTAGGGGCCACAGGGCTGAAAGTCAGTGAAATCGGCATCGGCTGCGAAGGTTTTGCCGGGGACGACTGTCGAAATACTAAAGTTCTTCTGGATATGGCGGAGGAAAATGGCATTAACTATTTTGACCTTTATACATCAAACCCGGAGGTCCGTGCCAGCGTGGGAAATGCGCTGCTGGGACGTCGGGAAAAGTTTATAATTCAGTCCCATATATGTTCTGTCTGGAAAAACGATCAATACGAACGCAGCCGGAAGATTGGGGAGGTGCGGGCAGGATTTGAAGAAATGCTTGCGCTTTTGCAGACAGATTATATTGACGTGGGTATGATTCATTATGTGGATTCTCTGACAGACTGGCAGGAGATTGCTGAAGGTCCGGTGCTTCAATATGCATTAGAGCTGAAAAAAGCGGGGAAGATCCATCATATCGGACTGAGCAGCCATAACCCTCAGGTCGCTTTGAAAGCGGTAGAAAGCGGACATATCGAAGTGCTTATGTTCAGTGTGAATCCGTGCTATGATCTGCAGCCGGCCAGCGAAGATGTGGAAGATTTGTGGCGGGAAAAGAATTATGCGGCGCCATTAGTGAATATGGACCCGGAACGTCAGGAATTGTATGAAGTCTGTCAGCGGCTTGGCGTGGGAATTACTGTCATGAAAGCCTTTGGCGGCGGCGATTTGCTGGATGCCTCCCTGTCTCCGGCAGGAAAGGCGCTGACCGTAAATCAATGTCTGCATTATGCATTGACCCGCCCGGCGGTTGCGACAGTTCTGGCAGGGGCCCGCACGGCCGGGCAATTAAAGATAAGCCTTGCCTATGAGGAAGCCACGAACGATGAGAAAGATTACGCACTGGCATTTGCATCCTTTCCAAATATCAGTTGGAAGGGTCATTGTATGTACTGCAGCCATTGTGCGCCATGTCCGAAACATATTGATGTGGCATCCGTTACCAAATTTCTGAATCTGGCCCGGGCCCAGGGAGAAGTTCCGGAAACGGTACGGGAACATTACGCGGTACTTTCTCATCATGCCGGTGAATGTATCCAGTGCGGCGCCTGTGAAACCCGGTGCCCGTTTGAGGTGTCCATTATTGAAAATATGAAGGCTGCCAGGGAAATTTTCGGGAAATAGGAAGCCGGCCTGCTGCCAGGTTTCCGTTGCTCTGATTGCTTTTATAAAAACGCCCTTATCCTATGTGAGTTAATTTATATATCACAAATATCGAACAAATGTTTGAAAAAAGAACACATGTGTGATATAATGAGTATGTGTATGAAATAAATGTAAAGCGGTATCTCCTGGAAAGGAGACTTTTATTTATGAAGAAAAACAATGTGATTACGGTTCAAAACATTCCGATTTCTGTGACATCTAAAGAATTCAGCGACTACATTTGTATTACGGATATGGCGTCGGCAAAGTCCAGAGCCGCGGATGTCGTGCGTAACTGGTTGAGAAATCGTATAACTCTTGAATTTTTAGGAACTTGGGAGCAGATGTATAATCCGAATTTTAAAGTGTTCGAAAGTGAACACTTTAAAAAAGATGCCGGATTGCATACTTTTACACCAAGTGTTTCGGAGTGGATTGAAAAAACGAATGCCATTGGAATGTTTGTGAAACGGGGAAAATATGGAGGAACGTTTGCACATAAGGATATTGCCTTTGAGTTTGCTTCAGCTATAAGTCCGGTTTTTAAGTTGTATTTGATTAAAGAATTTCAGAGACTTAAAGAATGGGAAAACAGCAAAGAGAAAATTGAATGGGATGCAAAAAGATTTTTGTCGAAAAATAATTATTTGATACAGACACATGCAGTGAACCGATATATACTTCCAAAGAGGAATTTCAACAGAGATTTAGAGTGGCTGGCCTATGCCGAGGAAGCCGATATTTTGAATGTGGTTGTGTTTCAATGTACAGCTAAGGCATGGAGAAAAAAGAACGTTTTGAAATATTGAGGGAAATTGCCGAGTATCAGCTAAAGATTTTGAATGCCGCTGATGCGGTAAAGGAATTGCCAAAGGATAATTCGGCAATGGATAGATGACAAGAAGATTTTGACTGGCTGGAAGGAGGCATAGGGATGGAATATATGGCGGCGGAGGACCCGTTACAGAAAAAGTTAATGATTTTAGCAGATGCGGCCAAGTACGATGTGGCATGTACATCTTCGGGGGTAGATAGGAAAAGCGGCGGCCAGGGTATGGGAAATTCCAGGGCCTGTGGGATTTGCCACAGCTTTGCTTCTGATGGCCGGTGTATATCTTTGTTGAAGATACTTTTATCCAATGATTGTATTTATGATTGTAAATATTGTAAGAATCGTTTGAGTAACGATGTGCCTAGAGCAACGTTCACACCGGAGGAAATATGTCAGCTCACGATGGGCTTTTATCGAAGAAATTATATTGAAGGGCTCTTTTTAAGTTCCGGTGTGGTAAAAAATCCCCATTATACGATGGAGCTGATCTTGGAAACATTACATCTTTTGCGGGATAAATATCAGTTCCATGGTTATATTCATGTGAAATCGATTCCTGGAGCGGATGAAGACCTGATCCAAAGAGCCGGATTTTATGCGGATAGAATGAGCTGTAATCTGGAATTGCCGACAGCGGAAGGATTGAAAAAGCTTGCGCCGAATAAAGACAGAAAGATGATTTTAAAGCCGCTGCGTCAGGTGCAGCAGGGAATTTTGCAGAATAAGGAAGAATTGACAGTATATCGTCATGCGCCGAAGTTTGTTCCGGCGGGACAGAGCACTCAGGTTATGGTCGGGGCCACGCCGGAAAGTGATTATCAGATTATTTCGGTGGCGGAAGCCCTGTATAAAAAATTTGCGCTGCGGCGGGTATTCTATTCGGCCTATGTGGCAGTCAATGAAGACAGTCTCCTTCCGGCAGTGGATACCAAGCCGCCGCTTTTGCGGGAACACCGTCTGTATCAGGCGGACTGGCTGTTGAGGTATTATGGTTTCCGGGCGGATGAACTTTTGAGTGAACAGCATAGTTCCTTTAATATCGCATTAGACCCAAAGTGTGACTGGGCGCTGCGTAATCTGGAGCAGTTTCCGGTAGAAGTGAATCGGGCGTCCTATGAGATGCTTTTGCGTGTTCCGGGAATCGGCGTAATCGGGGCCCGTCGGATTTGTATGGCTCGGCGTCATGCCACATTAAATTTCAACGATTTAAAGAAAATGGGTATTGTCCTGAAACGGGCGGTATATTTTATCACCTGTTCGGGAAAGACGATGTACCGGATAGATTTTAATGAGGACGCCATTACGCGGAATCTTCTTTCCATACATGAGCGGCTTCCGATCGAAGTACAGGAATCTGTCTCCGGTTATCATCAGCTTTCTTTATTTGATGACAGTCAGGCCGGTCGGTGGCAGATTCCACTGCCAGCTTTGCGTGAGGTAGTTGTATGAAAACGCCGAGAATTTATATGTGTGAAGACTCCTTGGAAGGTATTTTATCCGCTGTTCATGCGGCTTATATGAGCCGCTATGGCCATGAATATCAGTCGATTGCCGCCGGGGATTATGTGGAAGCATCCCTGTTTTCAGAGATGATCCGGATAGAGACGGATGTGGATAAGGCTGCACGGGTGGCCGATGCAGTGATTCATAAAATTTCCGGCTATGCCTGGCATATGGTAAAGTATGCGGCTATGTCCTGTTATATGGATAAGGCGGACACGATCTATCGGTTCCTTGTTCTTGGTTTTCGTATTGGCAGAAAGGTGACGGAACAGCTTGCGGATCCGGTGGTGAACCGCATGATGAAGCTGGAAAGAGGCGTTACGCGTGAGACAGAGCATTTTTACGGTTTTGTACGCTTTCGGGAGTTAAATAATGGCATCCTTTTTGCAAAAATAGCGCCGAAACACCATCAGCTTCCTTTGGCCGCCGACCATTTTGCCGACAGATATCCGATGGAAAACTGGATGATTTATGATGAACGGAGGCACGAGGTATGTGTCCATGAAGCAGGCAAGGGCTGGTGGATCGCCAAAGATGTAACCCCGGATCAACGGATCATCTCCGATGTCTCCGACAGCCAGAAGCAATTTGAACAGTGGTGGAAAAGCTTTTATGAAACCATTGGCATCAAAGAACGGGAAAATCCGCGATGCCGCATGAACATGATGCCGAAAATGTATTGGAGCAACATGCCGGAGATGATGGGAAAGTAACAGTTGAAAATCATCCGTCTGCCGGGTATACTGTATCCGGGAGGAATGTAAAATGAGTAAAATTATTTTAGCTTCCGCATCACCGAGACGGCGGGAGTTACTCACACAGATTGGATTGAAATTTGAGATTAAGCCAAGTCATAAAGAAGAAAGAATGCAGGGTACGAGTCCGGCTCAGGTAGTCATGGGACTTGCCATGGACAAGGCCGAAGATATATTTGCCCAGGTTGGCGGCATCGGGAAGCCAGATGTGTTGGTGATCGGAGCAGATACGATCGTGGCATTGGATAATGTGATCCTGGGAAAGCCGAAGAATGAGGACGATGCTCTGAAAATGCTCCGGTTTCTCCAGGGAAGAACTCATCAGGTCTATACAGGTGTTTGTCTGATGACGGCGGATAAGACCCAGGTATTTTATGAAAAAACAGACGTGACGATGTATCCTGCGGATGAAGAACAGTTGATAAACTATATTCATACCGGAGAACCGATGGATAAGGCAGGAAGTTATGCAATTCAGGGCCGGGGTTCTGTATTTGTCCGCGAGATTCATGGAGATTATAATAACGTGGTCGGCCTTCCGGTGGCTGAAATCTGGCAGCGCCTTATGCGGGATGAAATAACGCGAAAGATTGTGATTGAGAATAAAGAATGATTGCATCCGATGGATAGTCGTGCTAAAATAGTAAAGGTTAGGCTATATTAGATTTGGTTAGAGTAAGGGGCTTTTTATGTCGAATTATGACTTTGTGGATGAAAAATTTCATCAGTTCGTTCAACAATTTCATACGGAAGAACAGAGAGTACTGTTAGCTTTTTATCGGGAACTGGTTGGGAAACGGAAGATACCGTATAAAATCAAAGACCGGAATTTCCTGGTAAATGTCCAGATGAGCCAGGGCTTTGCGATCAACGTGGAATTTCAGGATGTACTGATTGAGGATGGGCGTCATCCAAAAGAAATTTTTATGGAAAATCTTCGGGGTGAACGTTTGGCGGATGGTCGGTATCGGCTGAGTTTTACGAATCGTCTGGCATCGGGCGGCGAGGGTCAGGCCCAAAAGGAAAGTGCATTTTCTTTTTCATCATTGCAGGGCGGTGTACGCCTTTGGGATTATCATGTACATACGCTGAAATTGAAGAGCGATACGATCGGGCTGCCCTGGAACCTTGTGAACGAGACATTGGAAGCGATTGAACAGAAGTATCAGGTGTTGGGTGAAAATTATCTGAATGTTCATGAACAGAAAGCTTTGGAAATTTTTAAATTTTTACGTCCGT
Organism: uncultured Lachnospiraceae bacterium; assembly: GCA_958426095.1. Classification (GTDB taxonomy): domain Bacteria; phylum Bacillota; class Clostridia; order Lachnospirales; family Lachnospiraceae; genus Frisingicoccus. The sequence continues at coordinate 9,704 of CATZYB010000031.1, read as the reverse complement.
ATCTTCAGCTTTACTTGCGGCCGACGACGAAAATCGGTTTTGGCAGATCTACAGTTTTGTACGACTCGGATCAGGTTGACTGGCAGTTGGATTCTGTTCAGATGCGTAAAGGAGCAGAGTTTTTTGCAGGGCTTGGTTTAAGACGACTGGCGGATTGTTTTACAAAAAAAGAGTGCAATGACCGGGAGTTGGTTCAGGAATTGTTGTATACAATGCGTTCTCTCAAAGGAAACATTTTGTTCAAGACATTGAACCAGCTTTTGGAACAGTGTGGACGGGATCAGCAGGGACTGTATGAGAGCGACCGGGATATGAATAACTTTCGTTCTTATATTCGGGAAAAGATCCAAAAAGTCTTTATGGACCATGGATGGAAAGGAAATTATCCTTCTTATATGGCGGTCTCGCAGCCGGATTTTATCGAAGTTTCCAATATCTATAAACGTCAGTATGCCTATCTGAATGAGAAAATGAAGTTTATTTATTTCGATTTTATTGAAAGTATTGTTGATGGACAGTACCATATCACACCGATTACCGGAATGATTCTTCCGAAAAACACGAATATCGATTATCGGAAATGCACAAGCATGGATTGCTTTTTCCTTGACGGCGGCCGCCGCAATGGGGCTGTTTTCGACGATCTGAGCGTATCAGAGGGAATGACGCGTAAAGCAATTAAAGAAAAGATGGATCAACTGTCAATGGTTTTGGATTATCAGGTAGGGCAATAATGTGAAAATTGGTAATATTTTCTGACAAAGCCTTCGATATAAATGTACTTGACATTATATATAAAAAGGATTATGATAGATAAAGTAAATTGAATATGAACTTCAGGGCAGGGTGAAAGTCCCTACCGGTGGTATAGCCCACGAGCCGAAAGGCCGATTCGGTGGAATTCCGAAGCCGACAGTATAGTCTGGATGAAAGAAGTGAATGACGACTGCAGTTTTGTTTGCTATGCTCTGGAATGATATGTTCCGGAGCCTTTTTGTTTTAAGTTGATCAGAAATGAGCTTTTGAATGAGGACACCGGGAGAACAAAATTGCGTCATATATTAAGAATTAAGACCACAGCCCTGAAATTGGTATGTGGTTTTTTTAATGAAAATACCGGAGAAAGAAGGCATAGACAAAGATGACGAACAGTTATCCGGAAGAACAGAAGAAGATTGATGAAATGTATATGGAGCGGGCTCTGGCGCTGGCGGCGAAAGGCCGGGGGACAACGACGCCGAATCCGATGGTCGGGGCAGTGATCGTCAAGGATGGCCGGATCATTGGCGAGGGCTATCATATTCGTGCCGGCGAAGGTCATGCGGAAGTGAATGCTTTTAAGAATGCGACGGAAGATGTGACCGGTGCGACCATGTATGTGACTTTGGAACCGTGTTCCCATTATGGAAAAACACCGCCGTGTGCCGATAAGATCGTAGAAAAGAAAATCGGGCGGGTAGTCGTTGGCGCGCTGGACCCGAACCCTCTTGTGGCGGGCCGGGGTATTGGGAAGATTCGAAATGCAGGAATTCCTGTGATTACCGGAATCCTGGCTGAAAAGTCTGCTGCATTAAATGAAGTATTTATGAAGTATATTGTCACAAAGCGGCCTTTTGTTGTTCTGAAAGCGGCGATGTCGCTGGATGGAAAGATTGCCACGGCTGAGGGGGAATCCCAGTGGATTTCCAGTGAAGCTTCCAGAGAAGAAGTTCATCGCCTGCGTCATGAACTGACAGGTATTATGGCAGGCATTGGAACGGTGCTGGCCGATGACCCGATGCTGAATTGCAGGATTCCGGGAGGCAAGCAGCCGATACGGATTATTGTGGATAGTCATTTGCAGATTCCTGAAAATTCCAAACTGGTAAGCTCTGCAAAGGAATATCCGTTGATCGTGGCGACTGTGGAAAACAGTGATGCTGTTAAGAAAGAAAGACTGGAGGCCTGCGGCGCTCAGATCGTCGAAGTGCCTGCGGATCCGGATGGGCATGTGGATTTAAATATCCTCATGGAACGTCTGGGAGAGATGAAAATTGACAGTATCCTGCTGGAAGGCGGCGGACGGCTGGCTGAAGGCGCATTGCAGGCGGGAATTGTGGATAAAGTGCAGTTTTACATTGCTCCGATGCTGATTGGCGGAGAAAATGCAAAGACGCCGGTGGAAGGCCGGGGGATTTCGGCTTTAAGCAAGGCGTGGCATATTTCGGACTGGAAAGCAGAAACTATTGGTAATGATATAAAAATAACCGGATATATCAAAGAAGGAAGGTGAGCAGAGTGTTTACGGGGATTATTGAAGAAATGGGCGTATTGAAAGGCGTAAAACATGGAGCAAAGTCTTCTGTTCTGACCGTTGCTGCCAGCAAGGTCCTTGAAGGCACAAAGCTCGGCGACAGTATCTGCACCAACGGTGTGTGTCTGACGGTAACAAAACTTGGCTCCGGAACCTTTGATGCGGATGTCATGGCAGAATCCATTCGAAGGACCAATCTCGGTGATTTAAGACCGGGAGATAAGGTGAATTTGGAACGGGCCCTGCGTCTCAGTGATCGGCTTGGCGGACATATTGTCAGCGGTCATGTGGACGGAACCGGAAAAGTATTGTCTTTAGAAAGAGAAGACAATGCCGTTTGGGTGACTATTGAAGCAGCTCCAAATATTTTAAGATACATTATTGAAAAGGGTTCCATAACTATCGACGGCATCAGCCTGACGGTGGCTTATGTGGATAATAAAGTCTTCAAAGTTTCCATCATACCTCATACGGGAGAAGAAACCACCTTATTGAAAAAGAAAGCCGGCGACCGGGTGAATCTTGAAAACGACCTGATCGGTAAATATGTGGAAAAACTTCTCCAGGGGCAGGAAGAAATACAGGAACCTGTGAAGGAGACGATAAACGAAGATTATTTAAGAAAATACGGTTTTATCTAATCGGTTTTACTAAACAAAGAAAGAAGGACTTAAGAGATGAGCGAAACATTTAAATTCAACACCATTGAGGAAATCTTAGATGATTTAAAAGCCGGAAAAAATATTGTTCTTATTGATGATGAGGACAGAGAAAATGAAGGTGATGTCATTTGTGCTGCAGAGTTTGCCACGCTGGAAAATGTGAATTTCATGGCAAGTGAAGCGAGAGGCCTGATCTGTATGCCGATGTCCAAAGAATATGTGGATAAACTGGAGCTTCATCCGATGTGTGTTCATAATACAGATAACCATGAAACAGCATTTACCGTATCCATTGACCATGTAAGTACAACAACGGGAATTTCTGCGTATGAGCGTTCCATCACTGCTATGAAAACGGTGGAAGATGATGCAAAACCGGAAGATTTCAGACGCCCGGGTCATATGTTCCCTCTGTTGTCGAGAGACGGCGGCGTCATTGAACGGCGCGGACATACAGAAGCTACCGTTGATTTATTGAAAATCGCCGGATTAAAACCGGTAGGTCTCTGCTGTGAAATTATGAAAGAAGACGGCATGATGGCCCGGACGCCGGACCTGGTGAAATTTGCCGATAGACATGGTTTGAAGATTGGAACTGTAAAAGATCTGGTTCATTACCGTAAAACTCACGAAAGCTTTGTAGAATGCGTGGCAAAGGCTAAAATGCCGACACGTTACGGATATTTTGAAATTTATGGTTACATCAATAAATTAAACGGAGAACATCATGTAGCTTTAGTTAAAGGCGATATCTGGGATGGAAAACCGGTGCTCTGCCGTGTTCATTCCGAATGCCTGACTGGCGATGCGTTAGGTTCCGCCCGCTGCGACTGCGGACAGCAGTATGATGCGGCCATGAAACGAATTGCAGCCGAAGGCCGCGGCGTACTTCTTTATATGCGTCAGGAAGGCCGAGGCATTGGTCTGATCAATAAAATCCGTGCATACGAGCTTCAGGACCAGGGCTATGATACCATCGAAGCAAATATCAAGCTGGGATTTCCGGCAGATATGCGTGACTACACGATTGGCACACAGATTCTTGTGGATTTGGGAATCAAAGAAATGCGTCTTATGACCAATAATCCGGAAAAAGTATATGGTCTTGAAGGTTATGGCCTTTCCATTGTTGAGCGTGTTCCAATCCAGATGGAACTTGGCAAGGATGATGCTTTCTATCTGAAAACAAAACAGGAAAAGATGGGCCATTGGCTGACATATAAATAAAATGGTGGCATTTACTGAAATAATTTAAAATTTAAGATAAAACGGAGGATATAAAAATGAAAACATTTGAAGGAAGACTGGTTGCAGAAGGATTAAAGGTAGGAATTATCGTAGCACGTTTTAATGAATTTATCGGTTCCAAGTTGCTTAGCGGAGCTATTGACGGACTTGTTCGTCACGGTATGAATGAAGATGATATTGAAGTTGCATGGGTACCAGGAGCATTTGAAATTCCGGTGGCAGCTCAGAGAATGGCTCAGAGCAAAAAATATGACGCTATTATCTGTCTTGGCGCCGTTATTAAAGGTTCCACATCCCATTATGACTATGTATGTGCTGAAGTATCCAAAGGCGTTGCTTCCGTATCTCTTCAGTATGGTCTGCCGGTAATGTTTGGCGTACTTACTACAGATAATATTGAACAGGCCATTGAGCGTGCCGGAACGAAAGCTGGAAATAAAGGATATGACTGTGCACTCAGCGCTATTGAAATGGCTAATCTTTTCCGCCAGATGTAATTCAAAAGGCAATGAAAGACATAAAAACGATTATTTTTGATTATGACGGAACCATCCACAATAGTTCAAAAATCTATGTGGATGCATTCCGTCAGATGTACCGGGAAATGGTTGCTGCCAAAGATGCGCCGGAACGGGAATTTCGGGATGAAGAGATTACAAAATGGCTTGGATATAGTGTTCAGGATATGTGGAATTCTTTTATGCCGGAATTTTCGCAGGAAAAGAAGATGTTCTATGCAGGGGAAGTCGGACGTCTCATGACAGAGAAAATCCGTCATAAAGAAGCAGTTCTTTATGACGGAGCCCTTGAGACGCTGCAGTATCTCAAGGATAAAGGCTATTATCTCTTATATTTGAGCAATTGCGGGCACGCCTATATGGATATGCATGCCGATTGTTTCGGCCTGAGGAATTATTTTGACCATATGTATTGCAGCGGTGATTATGACCAGAAACCGAAATATGAAATTTTTAATGTGATTAAGGAAGAATATCCTTGCGAATATCTTGTGGTCGGTGACCGTTTCCATGATATGGAAGTGGCCAGATATCATAAAGTATATACAGCCGGATGTATCTATGGTTTCGGAACACGCGAGGAAATTGGGGATGCGGATGTTTTGCTTGAGGATATCAGGGATTTGCAGAAGTTTCTTTAGGAGGCGGTTTGTATGAAAGAGTTTCGTATCGTGCCTGTGATCAAACAGTGCGACACGGTCAAAGAATTTTGCGGACAGTTAAATCCCGCCAGGGGTGATTTGATTTTTGTCAGCGGCGGAACCTATAAACGTTATTTTGAAGGCCTGACCGATGAGGCTAAGGTCGTGGATTATCGTCAGTATATTGAGGGCGAGCCGAGTGACGTTATGGTTGAGAAAATGCACGCGGCGGTGGGTGATTATGAATATCATCGGGTCATTGCCATCGGCGGCGGCGCTATTCTGGATGTGGCAAAATTGTTTGCACTGGAAAGAATGACACCGGTATTGGACCTTTATGACAAAAAGTTTCCGCCAGTCCGTGATAAAGAACTGATCCTTGTGCCGACAACCTGCGGTACAGGAAGTGAAGTGACAAATATCGGCGTGCTTATTCTGGAGTCCAGAAATACAAAGATGGGCCTGGCGGATGATGCGTTGCTGGCCAATGAAGCAGTTCTTATCCCGGAGCTTCTGGAAGGTCTGCCGTTCCGGTTTTTTGCGACCAGCTCCATTGATGCCCTTATTCATGCGGTCGAATCCTTTACATCACCAAAGGCCAGTCCCTTTTCACGGATGTTTTCGATCGAGGCCATCCGTATGATTTTAAATGGCTTTAAGGAGATTGGGGCTAAAGGTGAGGATGCCCGATTGAACCATATGAAGGGATTTCTTATAGCGAGCAACTACGCCGGAATCGCCTTCAGTAATGCAGGCTGTGCCGCTGTACATGCCATGAGTTTTCCATTAGGCGGCAGATATCATGTGGCCCATGGTGAAGCGAACTATGCTTTATTTACGGAGGTTTATAAAACTTATCAGAAACTTCAGCCGATAGGAGCTATTCAGGATCTGAACCGACTGCTTTCCGGAATTCTAAACTGTCCGGAAACAAAGGTTTATGAAACTTTGGAGGCTTTGTTGAATCAATTGTTAAAGAAACAGCCGCTTCGGGCCTATGGCGTTAAAGAGAGTGAATTAGAAGAGTTTACGGATATCGTCATGGAAAAACAGGGCCGGTTGATGGCAAACAATTATACCGAACTTACACGGGAAACCGTGCTTGGAATTTATAAAGCTTTATATTAAAAAGTATAAGTGGATGTTTGAAATTGCAGTATCCAAAAAAGGGTATTGCAATTTTTTTCTTTATTTTATCTATATGATGCTCGGAAGCTATTATGGTGTCAGATCCGGTGCCTGGAGTAGGCACCGGATGATATATAACCAGGTTAGAGAAGGGGAGAATAATATGTACTATGTGATGAGTGATTTACATGGATGCTATAAAGAATATCAAAAAGCATTGGAGATGATTCATTTCAATGCACAGGATACGTTGTATGTCCTGGGGGATGTGGTGGACAGAGGACCGGAGCCTGTAAAAATACTTCAGGATATGATGCTGCGCCCCAATGTTATTCCAATCATCGGCAATCATGAATATATGGCTCTGGTTGTTCTGAAAAAACTCTGTGTGGAGATTACGGAGGAAACGGCGGAAAATTATTTGTCTGAGGAGGATATGATGAATTATCTGAATTGGTGCATGGACGGCGGACAGTCATGGTATATTAAATCCGAAGTGTAAAGGACCGGCCGCTGCTGGCTGGCGGCCGGCCATTATATTTCTCTTTATAAATCTTTATACAATGTTTCATATTTTTCCTTCAGATAATCAATATAATATTGGGGATTAAAGTCTTCCCCCATCATATCCTGAAGAATCTCATTTGTTGTTTTTGTTTTGCCGAAACGATGAATATGGTCTTTTAAGTATTCGTTGATTGGCTGAAAGTTTCCGGATTTCAGATAATCGTCCAGGGGCATGACTTGTTTTAAATGGGCATAAATTTGTGCAGCAATGGCAGTTCCCAGAGCATAGGAAGGAAAATAGCCAAAGTTTCCGCAGGCCCAGTGGATATCCTGAAGGATACCTTCGGAATCTTTTTCTGGTTTTACACCCAGATATTCTTCATATTTTTTGTCCCATAGTTCCGGAAGTTTATCCACATCCACATCCTTCTCAAAAATCATTTTTTCAATCTCATAGCGGATAAGAATATGGAGGGAATAAGTCAATTCATCCGCCTCTGTACGGACAAGGCTCGGGGAGGATTTATTAATACCGAGAATAAATGTGTCCAGGTCAATGTCCGCCAGTTGTTCCGGAAAAGTATCTTTTAAATTTTGAAAAAGCGGAACCCAGAAGGCGCGGCTGCGTCCGAAATTATTTTCAAAAAGACGTGATTGTCCTTCGTGCATACCCATAGAAGTACCGCTGCCGGCCGGTGTGGCCGTCAATTCATCGGCAATGTGCATTTCATAAAGGGCATGTCCGCTTTCGTGAATCGTTGAGAAGAGGGCGCTTTCCAGATTATTTTCGTGGTAAGCGGTGGTGATCCGGACATCTTTATTATGCAGGTTTGTTGTAAATGGATGAACGCTTTCTTTAATGACGCCGCGGTTAAAATCGAAACCGACATGTTCTGCCAATTTCCGGTTGAAGGTTTTCTGGAGTTCGACAGGATAATTTTGATAATTATAATCTTTACAGATTTTATCTTTTTTGGAATTTATGGTCTGAATGAGAGGAATGAGTTCTTTTTTCAGAGCATCGAAGAAAATATCCAGTTTTTCCATCGTAAAACCTTCTTCATAATCATCAAGAAGCAGATCGTAAGGATTTAATTTTGTTTTGGCGCTTTTCAGGCGATATCGGATAAATTTTTTCTGATAGTCGATAATTTCTTTGAGAGTGGGAGAAAACATGGCGTAGTTATCCTCAGCTTTTGCTTTGGCCCAGATGGATGGAGCTCTGGCAATGAGCCCCTGGTAAGCCTGGTACTCTTCGGCCGGGACAGGCTCCATACTGTCATACTGTCTTTTCATATCTTTTAAAATAGCCCGTTCTTTATCCGAGAGATTTTTTTCTTCAGAGAGTTGTTTCAAAAGTTTTTTAACGTCGTTATTGATGACGGTTTCATAATATTCATTGGAAAGAACTTCAATGGCCCGGGCTGTTAATTCAGAAGCTTCTTCCGGGGCTTCCGTTTCATTATCCCATTCAAATAAAATGAGAGCAGCATTCAGTGCATAGGCTTTGTCGAGCCAGGGATTTAATTTGTCAAATATTTTATTCATCGTTGATTTCCAATCCTTTCTGGGTGTACTTTATGATTGTTAGATTATACACTTTTTTATAGATTATGTGTTGAATTTAGGATGAATTCAATGTATACAAATATAAATATTGTGAATTTTGTATAAAATGCCTATAACATTTTTGTGAAAAATGGGTTATAATAATAATACAGCGTGTTGTTTGCAGGAAGTGGAACGTAAATCCAGTTGTCAGAAACAAGACGCTTTTTCTTCTGGGAGATATTTTACAGAGCGTTTTCACAGAAAGAGGTGAGTCGGAATGTTTCAGGTAAATGATATGGTATTATATGGAACAAACGGTGTCTGCAAAGTCGTGGACATTGACGAGAGAGAATGCGGTGGCAGAATGCTGGAATATTATATTCTGAAACCGATTTATACATCGAATTCTACAGTATTTGTTCCGGTGAATAACGAAAAACTGACGTCGAAGATGCGGTATGTACTGACAAAAGAAGAAATCGATGAAAAGATCCATTCGGTTTCTGAAAGTCATGAAGAATGGATGGAAGATGAACGTACCCGGAAAGAGCATTTTAAAGACATGGTCAGCCGGGCGGATACCTTTGAATTGATTCAGTTGATTAAAATGCTGATAGAGCATCGTGAAAAGGTTACGGCACGGGGAAAGAAACTTCATGTAGCCGATGAACGGATGCTTCAGGAAGCCGAAAAGATGATTTGTGATGAATTTTCTTATGTACTGGGGATTCCGAAGGAAGAAGTACCTTCTTATATCACGAATAGTATGAAAGAAAATGTTCATTGATCTAGAGAAAGAAAAAGGGATGACCCGTTTGATGAATGGGGCATCCCTTAATCTTATAGTGAATTGCCATATTCCAGGCTGATTTCATTAAATTTACCAAGAATCTCCGACAGCGGCAGATTCTTTTTTTCTTCTCCGGAAACATCAATGATCGCTTTCCCCTGATGCATCATGATCAGTCGGTTGCCATACTGAAGGGCAAATTTCAGATTATGGGTGACCATCAGAGTTGTTAGTTTCTTTTCATGAACAAGACGGTCAGTCAGTTCCATAATGTTGTCTGCTGTCTTTGGGTCGAGAGCCGCAGTATGTTCATCGAGAATCATCAGAGAGGTCGGCGTCAATGTGGAAGTCAGCATGGCCAGGGCC
>CATZYB010000030.1 GCA_958426095.1 uncultured Lachnospiraceae bacterium | reverse complement strand
TCATGAAGAAGACCCGCCGCGTAAATCACATCCTTGCGAAAGCCTGCGCCCTGCTCCAGGTTGTCAATCCAGCCAATCCGGGCCACATCTAAAAGATGAGTTATGCTATGGCCGCAGAATATCCGGTCCTTCTCCAAAATATCGATCCATTCCATGGATTTCTTAAATTCCGGATGCTGCAAAATCTTCTGCACCCGCGCCATATCTGCCGGAATCTTATTCCATCTCATGACTTCACCATGTTGAAGACCATCTGCTGTAATGCCGGATCATTCTCAAAAGCCCCCCGGCAGACATAGGTCATCGTCTGGCTTCCCGGCTTTTTAATCCCCCGCATCGTCATACACATATGCTCTGCCTGCAAAATGACCATAACACCCTTCGGTTTCAAATACGTCATAATGGCATCCCCGATCTGAGCTGTCATCTGCTCCTGGATCTGGGGCCGTCTTGCAAACACATCCACCGTCCGGGCCAGTTTACTCAATCCAACAACTTTATTATCCGGTATATAGGCAATATGGGCTTTTCCATAAAAAGGCAATAAATGATGCTCACAGGTCGAATAGAAGGTGATATCCTTCTCCAAAACAAGCTCATTATTAATGGCCGGAAAGGTCTTCTCCAGGTAAACCGACGCATCATCCTCCAGACCGCCGTAAATTTCTTTATACATATTGGCTATGCGATGCGGCGTTTCAACCAGTCCCGGACGCTCCAGGTCCTCGCCGATACCCTCCAAAAGCAATCTTATTGCCGCCTCAATTTTCTTCTCATCTATCATGTCAGCCTCCGCTTTTTTATACATTTTTTCACAGTAAGCTCGAAAATACTACGCTAACTGTTCACAGTATATCACAAAATGTCGAAATAGTTGATAATGAACCAAAAATAATTATGACATCTCCGGATGCGGCCTGGTTTTTTGCAAGTTCCAGCGCATTTTCCGCCGTTTTGGCGTCCAGCGCCTGCGAAAAATATCCCGCCGCCGCATTTTTCAACGTCCCGCTGTCAAGTCCCCGGGCATTTTCCGGTGTGAAGGCGATCAAAACAGAGGAAACCGATTTCATTTCCTTCAAAATAGACACATAATCTTTATCTGCAAAAACACCCATGACGAGAATTTTCCGCCGCTCCGGGAAATAAGCTTCGACGGTCTCCCGAAGACTCGCCGCTCCTTCCGGATTGTGAGCGCCGTCAATAAAAATCAGGGGGTCTCTGGAAAGGCACTGGAACCGTCCCGGCCATCTTGCCTTTTCCAGCCCCTGAACAATGGCTTCACATATCGGCATCTGCATTTCTAATGCTTCTATGGCTTCAATGGCAAGGCAGGCGTTTTTTACCTGATAGGTGCCCCCCAGATGTATCGTCAGGTTTTTATATTGTTTATAATCAAAGTTCTGACAGGCCGACATGGACAATGTTTTTCCCGCCTGTCCCGATGACGCATTGGCGTCTTCAAACAGACGCCGTTCTTTAACATCCAACTGATCCCAAGCCGCAACTTTCGGAGAAATATTTTTTTTACGACATTGTTCCAGAAGAACATTCATAGCTTCCGGCTTCTGAGGCGAAAGCACTGCCGGAGTTCCCGGCTTCAATATCCCCGCTTTTTCAAAAGCGATCTCTGAAAGTGTATTTCCAAGCTGGGCCATATGGTCCATAGAAATAGATGTAATTACTGATAGCATTGGATGTTCCACCACATTGGTGGAATCGAGCCGTCCGCCCATGCCCGTTTCAAGAACGACAAAATCACAGGTATTTTTCTTAAAGTACCAGAACCCAAGGGCTGTCTCTGCCTCAAATACGGTCGGAACCTCCTGGCCGTCGGCCGCCATGGATCTGCAGATTTCCCGGATCATACTCATTCCTTCAGCTAAAGCTTCTCGTTCAATGTAAACGCCGTTAATCTGTATCCGCTCTCTATAATCAGATAAGGTTGGCGATATATATCGTCCAACCTTATAGCCTGCCGCTTCTAAAATTGCTGCGATAAATGTACAGACAGACCCTTTCCCGTTGGTTCCCGCAACATGGATGATCTTTAACGCCCGTTCGGGCCGTCCCAACCGGTTCAAAAGTTCCTCCATCCGTTCCAGGCCAAGGACAATACCCGACTTTCCCATCAGCCGGATCCACTCCATCGTCTCTTCATATGTCATTTGATTCATCCTGCTGTCACCTACTTTTCGTCACATACCTGGAAAATGTAAAATTTCAGATAATAGGACTCATCTGCCGCCCATAAAATCGGATGGTCCGGCGCCTGAGTGCGAAATTCCACCTGGCGCAGACGCTTATGGGCGCTTCGGGCTGCCTGCTGGATAGTTTCCGTAAACCTTTCATAATCCATAAAATGGGAACAGGAACATGTCGCCAGATAACCGCCGTCCTTCACCAGCTTCAATCCGCGGATATTGATTTCCCGGTAGCCTTTCACCGCATTTTTAATAGAATTTCTGGACTTGGTAAAGGCCGGAGGGTCGAGAACGACCAGATCAAATTTCTTTCCCTCTTTTTCTAAAGCCGGAAGATACTCAAATACATCGGCACAGACAAAATCCACAAAGGAATCCACACCGTTTAAAACCGCATTTTCCCGCGCCTGATCCACGGCCAACTGGGAAGCATCCACGCCGGTCACATGAACCGCACCGCCGAGGGCTGCATTTAAAGCAAAGGAACCGGTATGGGTGAAACAATCCAATACTTCAAAACCCCTGCTTAAATTTCCTACTGCCTTCCGGTTCTCTTTCTGGTCCAGGAAAAATCCGGTTTTCTGGCCGTCTTTCACATCAACTATATATTTGACGCCATTTTCCACGATTGGCACTTTCGTATCAAAGGCTTCACCGATGAAGCCCTTTAACCGCTCCATGCCTTCCTGCTGACGAACCTTCGCATCGCTCCGCTCATAGACGCCGCGAATCCGGATTCCGTCTTCCGCCATAACTTCTTTTAACAAATCAATGATCTGCATTTTATATTTATCAATGCCCAGGGCCAGCGACTGAACCACAAGGACATCCGAAAATTTATCCACAACCAGTCCCGGAAGGAAGTCGGCCTCACCAAAAATCACCCTGCAGCTCTCCGTATCAATGACCTTTTTCCGGTATTCCCAGGCGTTTTTTACACGCATTCTTAAAAATTCTTCATCTATCTCCTGATCCACATTTCGCGTCATCATGCGGATACGAATTTTTGAAGCATTATTTATAAATCCACGGCCCATCGGATATCCGTCAAAATCCCGGACAATGACATCCCCGCCGTTCTCATAATTACCCGTCACCGTATCGATTTCATTATCAAAAACCCAGGCGCCTCCGGCCTTTAACGTCCGCCCTTCGCCCTTTTTCAATGTTACGATTGCTGTTCCCATCATTTTCCCTCTTTACTACGATTTCTTATATCTATTTACTTTACCATTGCCATGAAAGGGAATCAAGAATATTTTTTTCTTGACGCATATTTTGTCCATCCTGCGGCATAATATATCTATGAAGAAAAATTTTATTCTTTGTGGTCTGGCGGGTTGGTGTATGGAAGTACTGTGGACCGGACTGGGCTCCATAGTGTCACGTGACCCCAAGCTAACCTGCCGGACTTCTGTGTGGATGTTTCCAATCTATGGAATGGCGGCTTTTTTGTCTCCCATCAGCAGACGGCTGAATGGCAAAAGTACATTCTTTCGAGGAGGTTTATATACATTACTTATTTTTGCCACGGAATACACCACCGGTGCGGTTCTGAAAAAATATCACCGCTGCCCCTGGGATTACAGCGAACAGCCTGCAAATATCAATGGATTGATCAACCTGTGCTATACCCCTTTATGGTTTGGCGCCGGTCTGTTTTTTGAAAGAATGCTGTCTAAAGCGAATACAAAATGACTGTTTTTCTGTCTCAACTGCAAAAAAACTATTCAGGGAGCCGTTCATTTAACTTTGGATAAATACGCTCCCGAAACCATGGTTCAGAAGAGGCTTCTACTGCCTCTTCCAGCCCAAACCAGGCCACACCGCTGTTTTCGTCCGGCTTCATATGAAGACTTTCCTTCTCGGAAGCTTCCAACAGGTAGGTGACGTTCAAATGCAAATGGGAAGATACATAGGCCCCATGTTTCACATGTCCGTCTACCGTCAACACTTCCAGGGAATAAATATCCTCCGTCACCGGATGTACCTTCTGGATACCGCTCTCTTCCTGCACCTCCCGCAGGGCAACCGACAGCAAATCTTCCTCTCCATCCGCATGTCCGCCCATCCAGGACCAGGAATCATAAATATTATGATAAACCATCAGCACTTTCGTCCGCGCTTTATTTACAACCCAGGCCGAAGCTGTCATATGCACCAGGGCATTTTCCCTGGAAAAAATATTTTCCTGATATTTCAAACAATGCAGTATCAATTTTTTATCCCGCTCTTCCTGTTCATTTCCCGATTGATATTGTTCAATTTGCCGGATTAACTTCATAAATTATTTCCTCCGTTTTGATTTACTTTTTTCGGCTTCTGCCTTATAATATTTAAGCTAGACTAAAATCGAGGTGATATACCATGACAAATAAACAAAAGGGCATTATATGTATTCTCATCTCCGCTTTTTCATTTGCGCTGATGAATTTATTTGTTCAGCTGGCCGGAGATATTAATCCGATCCAGAAAAGCTTTTTCCGAAATCTGATTGCCTTTTTATTTGCGGCTGCCATTTTATTTAAAGAACATGATTTTTCATTTCAAAAACGAAATCTAAAATATCTTATCCTTCGTTCAACTTTAGGAACCATTGGAATCTTATGTAATTATTACGCCCTGGGACACTTGCTTCTGTCCGATGCTTCCATGCTCGGAAAGCTATCGCCTTTTGTCGTTCTCATTTGTTCCTACATCTTTTTAAAAGAAAAAATGAACGGCTTCCAGGTTTTCAGTATTGTTGTTGCCTTTATCGGCAGCCTGTTTATCATCCGGCCCGGCTTTTCTCTGACAGAAATGCTGCCGGCTCTGATGGGTCTGATCGGCGCCATAGCCGCAGGCTCGGCCTACACCACTGTACGATATCTTGGGCTTCGAGGGGAACGGGGTCCTTTTATTGTTTTTTTCTTCTCCGCATTTTCCTGTATTGCCGTTCGTCCTTATAATATACTGAACTTTGAACCAATGACAATAAAACAGCTCGGCACATTGCTCCTGGCCGGCGCTGCCGCATCAGGCGGTCAGTTCGGCGTTACCTACGCCTATAAATTTGCCCCGGCCCGGGACATTTCCATTTATGATTACACGCAGGTCATTTTCGCCGCCGTTCTTGGCTTCGTCGTATTCGGCGAACTGCCGGATGGTCTCAGCCTGATCGGTTATATCATTATCTGCGGTATATCCCTTTTAATGTATATGTATAATATGGGGTATTTAAAAATACGAAAGGATTTAAAACATCATGAACAAGACTAAAAACACCTTATTGCTTCTTTTGACGGCCTTTATCTGGGGCGTCGCCTTTGTCGCTCAAAGCGTAGGCATGGACTATGTAGGTCCTCTGACCTTTAATTCTTCCCGATTTATCATCGGTGCAGTCTTCCTCATTCCATGTATCGCATTTCTGGATACACTGAAAAAAAAAGAAGCAGGCACTACCGACAAGCCCTCGTCCAATTTCGAACCCCATGATAAGAAAACACTCCTGATCGGGGGAGTATGCTGCGGCATCGCCATCGCCGTTGCCAGCACTCTGCAGCAGTATGGTATATCCATGACCACCGTCGGAAAGGCCGGTTTTATCACAGCCCTGTACATTGTCATCGTGCCGATTCTCGGTATTTTCCTTAAGAAAAAGCCACGGCTGATCATCTGGGTCAGCGTCGTCCTCGCTCTGGCCGGACTGTATTTCTTATGTATGACAGACAGTCTCAGCTTCAGCAAAGGCGATACCCTGGTGCTTCTCTGTGCCCTGGCCTTCTCCATACATATTTTGGTTATCGACCATTTTTCACCAAAGGTTGACGGCGTACGGATGTCCTGCATTCAGTTTTTCATCGCCGGAATCCTCTGCGGTGTTCCGGCACTGATTTTTGAACGTCCAGAGTTTTCCTCTCTGATCGCCGCCTGGGCCCCGATCCTCTATGCAGGAATCCTTTCCAGTGGTGTGGCTTACACACTCCAGATCGTAGCCCAGAAAAACTATGACCCGACCATTGCTTCTCTGATTTTAAGCCTGGAATCGGTGTTCAGCGTTCTCGCCGGATGGATCATTCTGCACCAGGCCCTTGCACCTAGGGAAATCTTCGGCTGCGTTCTCGTATTTATTGCGATCATTCTGGCACAGCTTCCAGATAGGAATACCTTAATTAAAAAATGAAAATCTCTTCAATCGGTATGCCGACGGCTCTGGAAATATCCACAGCCAATTTAAGAGACGGATTGTACTGGGCTTTTTCCAGACGCATGATCGTCTCCCGACGTACACCGACTTTTTCCGCCAGCTGCTCCTGGGTCAATCCCACCTGCTGGCGGTATTTTTTTAAATGACATATAAATTCAGCCATGATCATTCACCTTCATCTTCCCAGTCTGCCGAATCCATCTGGTCATAACGATACAATAAATATTCATTCAGAAATTGAACTAAACCGCAAATCAGAGAAATTCCTGAAGTCAATAAGACAGCCACGGTTCCGGCGCTCACACGACTTCCCATGATCCCCACAAGAAGAATCAGTAAAAAAGTTAAACGATATCCCACTCTCAGCGCTTTTAATTCAGCCTCCCGGCGATTTTTTCGAAAGCGTTCATCCGCCAGAATATTGGACATTTTTCCCTCATAGAAGAACCCGAAAAAGCCAAAAAAGATAAAAAATACAAAAGGGAAAATTATACCATAAACCAGATAGGTCCAGATTCCCAGAAAACCGATAAAGCCAAAAAATCCCAGATATCCGAACTTCGGACTGATCTTCCGTGTCCGGCCTGTCCGCTTACTCTCCCGCTTTACGACCAATCCGCTGACGATCAGGGAAACAACCAGATAAGCGACGTATAAAAGCACCAAAATCAGCGACAGAATCATCGGCACATCCTTCATTTGGAATTGATAACTGCCGAAATCCATCGGATAAACCAATCGTCCGTCATTAAAAGTCAGCGAATACCCAATAGCCGCCGCTGCACATATGGCGCAAATCACTCCCAAAATAATCAATCGTTTTAAGTTTCTTTTTGACATAAGCTCTTCCTCCCCGGCTCAGAATTACCTGCAAAGTAAAAAAAGTGATATATTTATCTCTTCTGTCCTGAGACAAATATATCACTCTCTAATAGCATTGTCAATATGAAAAGTGCGAAATATATCACTTTTTAACAGCCGATATCAGCCAATACCTCTTTCAATGTTTCTGCAGATTCTTTCAGATTTTTCTGTTCCTCTTCATCCAAATCAATTGGCACCAGACTTTCCAAACCATCCTTGCCGACAATGGCCGGCATACTCAAAACCACATCGTCTATACCATACTCTCCGTGCATCCGGCTGGAAATCGGAAGAATGGATTTTTCGTCCCGGACAATGGCCTCGCAAATTCGGCGCACCGACATGGCAATACCGTAATATGTGGCTTTCTTCCTGGCTATAATCTCATAGGCGCTGTTCTTGACCGTATCAGCAATCCGGGCCGCCGCCTTTTCATACTTATGCCTGCCCCGCATTTCGTAAAAATTCCGCAGAGGCACACCGGAAACATTGGCGCTGCTCCAGGCCGCAATCTCGCTGTCTCCATGTTCGCCGATAATAAAGGCATGAACACTCCGGCTGTCTACACCGAGATATTCACCAATTTCATATTTCAAACGGGATGTATCGAGGACCGTGCCCGAACCAATGACCCGATTCTCCGGAAAACCACTGATTTTTAAAGCCGCATAGGTAAGAATATCCACCGGGTTGGAAACAATCAGTAAAATTCCCTGACAGTCCCGCTTGGAAATCTCCGGAATAATTTTCTGAAGGATTGCCACATTTTTATGCACCAGATCCAACCGGGTCTCCTCCGGTTTCTGATTGGCTCCCGCCGTAATGATAATAATCGCCGCATCCACAATATCATCATAGCTTCCCGCATAAATTTTCATCGGACGACCGAAAGGCAGCCCGTGACTGATATCCATCGCTTCACCCTCCGCCCGGTCCGTATCTGCATCAATCAACACCATTTCCGAAAACAAGCCGCTCTGCATCAAAGCAAAAGCCGATGCCGAGCCTACAAAACCACAGCCGATCATGGCTACTTTTCTTAAATTCACTTCCTGGCAATTCTTTTCCATGTAAAGACCTCCTGTCACTTGATATTTTATACAAAAAGAATTATCGTATACTTAAATCTCCTGAAGAAAATAAATTAATCCCAACTGTTTCCAACTTCAAATAAATTTTTATTCAAATAACAATTATTATTACTATTTTCTTCCATTTATAGTATGCACCAATTAACAGAAGTTTTCAATATGTTTAAATTGCAAATTTAAAATAATTATAGCGGAATCTGCTTATTCGCTGACTCCGCCATTTTATCTTTTGTATATACTCATTTGCCTACTTCTCCAACAATTTTAAGTATCTTTCTCTTTCTTCTTTTGGCACTTTTAAAGCTTCCATTGCTTTTTCTGATGATAAAGCCATCGTCTCCATCAAATTTCTGATGGAAGCAAGTCTTTCTTCCTTTACACCGCTTTCATGTCCCTCAAGCACCCCTTCAGCATGGCCCTCAAGCCGAGCATCTGCCAATTCTTCCCACAGCCGCATATACTTCACACCCACTTCCTGACTGCTTTTAAGCATATCAATCTGTTCCGCAAGCTTCTGTACACATGAATCCTCAATGTTCCTTCCATACCGTTCAGGATCTTCTACATAATGTAAAAATTCAACAAGCCTTCGCGGAACCTCGTCATCATTTTTACCATGAGTATTTAAGAATATCCTCACAGCGCCATCATTCATCGACATTACCGGAACTTCGTCACAGGTCATGCGAAACGTATACATATACTTGCCCTTTCCAAACAGATCAAATGGCGCAATAAAGATGACATAGACATCATAATTGACAAAATATTCCTGCTGATCTCCGGGTCACTCATAGCCGTGTCAAAAAGAAAACGATCCAGCAATGTCAGGTCTTTTAATGGTTTGCGCCCTTGCTTTTGTTCTTGTCTGTTCTCCAATACATTTCCTTCTTCATCGTAGCATATTTTCTTATGTATCGCAAGAACAGGTTAGCACACATCTGTTGTGGATTCTGTCAAAGTTGGTTGTCGAACCGCTTTTATTCATCGACAAAAATACCCGTTGGTATCCTCCTTATCATAATAAACATCTATTTTAGAATATTCCGTTTTATCCGGCTCAAAGAATTGTCCATAATTTTCTCTGATCAATTCCCCATTGGACGGAAGCTCCGCATCTATGATGCTTTTATAATTATTAATTTCACTATAATCATAAGAAATACTTTTATTGATATCTTCCGAAAATATTGGAACTAGCCAAAATGATCCATAAATAAATAATAAAAATCCAATGATCAGGCCGCCCACGATATTTTTAGTGCATCTAATCCCTGCTCTTTTATATTTAATGCCTAACACGATAGACAAAATCGGGACTGGCAGCCACAGCCAAAAGGCCCATGTTGTTTTTACAAACTCAAAACCATGGGCATGGGTAATATTCATTATAAAATTCCAGGTAAGCATGGCGCCAAACAGGCTAATAAGTGTCAGGACAAATAATATACGCAGCATACTTTCTATGAATGCCGGATTATCAACGCTTTTTTTATATTTCTTCATCTATGTCACCTCATAGATACCCTAGCACAGGTCCTCCATCCTGTCAAATCTATAAAAAAACAGTCACACAGCCACTCCCAGAATATCTGCAATGACTTCCCGCACCGTAGAAATCCGTTTTATTTTATCCACATTGGCTCCGCAAAAAACAAGACCGTTTTCCACATCTCCCCGGACGGCTCGAATGAGCGCGTCGGTAATGCAATAGGGAATCGTCGCCGGATTACAGCCTTCCAGACATTGTTTACAATGAATTTCATCCCGCTTTCCCCGGGCAACATTTTCAAGAAAAATATTTTTAATGCCCCGCCCAGGCATTCCCACCGGACTTTTTAATATAACGACATCTTCCTTTTTTGCCTTAATATAGGCCTCTTTAAAGCTTTTGTGGGCATCACATTCCTCTGTCGCCACAAAAGGCGTTGCGGCCTGAACACCGGAAGCCCCCAATGAAAGGGCGTGTCTGGTCTTCTCCGCCGTGTCGATACCTCCCGCCACAACAACAGGAATTTCTTTTTCGTATTTTTCACCATATTCATGACACACATGGATAATTCGCCGGATTTCCTCATCATAATCGGCCATCATATGATTTATCTCAGCAGCGCTGTCCCTGACAAAGGGCGCCAGTTCTTTTTCTGAAAATCCCAGATGACCGCCTGCCAAAGGCCCTTCGATCACGACCATATCCGGAGCACAGTGATGATTCCTGTCCCAGAGACGGCAGATGACTTTTGCAGCTTTCTCTGAAGAAACAATCGGTGCAATTTTGACCGCAGAATTCCGGACGTATTCGGGCAGATTCCTCGGCAGTCCCGCACCGGAAATGATCAGATCCACACCGGCCCGAACAGCCGCTGTCACATACTCTTTATAATTTCTTGTGGCGACCATAATATTAGCCCCGATAATACCGCCCTTGGCTTTTTCTTTCGCCAAAGCCACCTGCTCTTTGATGGCCTTTAAATTTGCCTCTAAAGGATTCCTTTCAAAATCCGGACGGTAAAATCCAATCTGAGCTGTGGAAATAACGCCAATGCCACCCTCGGAGGCCACCGCGCCGGCCAAAGATGAAAGGCTGACGCCGACACCCATACCTCCCTGTATGATTGGCAGTCTTGCCGTCAGCTCCCCGATTTTTAATGGTTTAATCTGTTTTGATCTCATTATCTTCTCCTAAAAATGACGGAACCGCTCATAGCGTTCCCCGGCAATAGCTTCCGGCGCCATCTTATCATAGCGCTTAAAAAATTCAATCATGGCCCGCTTCATATCCTCTGCCAAGGCTTCGCCATTATCCACATGTACCGGCTCCGGTTCGGCAAACACTCTGTCAACAACTTTCAATGCTTTCAAATGATCCGATGTCATTTTCATAACCTCGGCCGCCTCATCGGCCCGTTTACCGTCCTTCCATAAAATGGCGGCAAACCCTTCCGGCGACAGCACCGAATAGACAGAATTTTCCAGACACCAGACTTCATTGCCCACGGCCATAGCCAATGCGCCGCCGCTGCCTCCTTCACCGATGACAACGGATAAAATCGGCACGGTCAGCCCGGACATTTCCATAAGATTTCGTGCAATGGCTTCGCCCTGTCCCCGCTCTTCCGCTTCGATACCGCAAAAAGCTCCGGAAGTATCCACAAAACAAACAATGGGACGCCGAAACTTCTCCGCCTGCTTCATGAGCCGCAATGCCTTACGGTATCCCTCCGGGTTTGGCATACCAAAGTTCCGCTCCACCTGTTCTTTCAGGTCACGGCCCTTCTGCTGTCCGATGATCGTCACCGGACGCCCGGCCAGGAAACCAATACCGCCCACAATGGCCGGATCATCCTTCACATTTCTATCTCCATGAAACTCCATAAAATCCTCAAAAATACGTTCAATATAATAAAGACTTGTCGGACGGTCCGTTTCTCTGGCAATCCGTACCCGATCCCATGCTGTAAATTCCATTTGTCCTACGCCTCCCTATTTACCAAACGATGTGCCCGGATGAGCTGAAACAAACACTGTTTTAAATCTTTACGTTCCACAATCTTATCGATAAATCCATGTTCCAGCATAAATTCCGCCCGCTGAAAGCCTTCCGGCAGCTTTTGCCCAATGGTCTGTTCGATGACCCTTTGACCGGCAAAACCGATCAGTACGCCCGGCTCTGCAAGAATTACATCGCCAAGCATGGCAAAACTGGCCGTCACACCGCCGGTCGTTGGATCGGTGATCACTGTAAAATAGGGCAGACCGGCCCGTCCGTGAGCATCTACCGCTGCCGAAGTCTTTGCCATCTGCATCAGCGATAAAATGCCCTCCTGCATCCGTGCGCCGCCGGAACACGTAAAGATAATGACGGGAAGCTTTAATCGCGTGGCTGTTTCGATGGCCCGGGTGATTTTTTCACCGACAATCGTCCCCATGCTTCCCATCATAAACCGTGAATCCATGACAGCCAGCACCGTCTGTTCTCCATGGATCGTGCATAAACCATAAATAACGCCCTCATTTAATCCGGTGGACTTTCTCATAGCCGCCAGCTTACCTTCATATTCCGGAAAATCCAGTGGATTCCTGTCCTCCATCACAGCGTCCAGTTCCTTAAAGCTTCCTGCGTCGGCAATTTGTCCAATGCGTGTCCAGGCCGAAATACGCTGATGGTGATGGCACTCCTGACACACATAAAAGTTTGTCTCCAAATCTCTGTCATAAAGAATCGCACCGCATTTCTCGCATTTTTTCCAGAGGCCTTCCGGAACATTTGGCTGTTCCGACACCTCTGCCGGATTCAATTCCTTTTCCGTTACCAAAGCATCCTGGCGAATACTCTGACGGCGGTTGGACAGGGTGATATAGGTCGTTTTCTTAAACATACTGTTTAATTTCGGCATCATTCACCCTCCCTTTCCATTTGCTCAATAAAGTCTGTACTAAAATCGCCGCTCTGAAATTTCGGATGGTTCATAATTTCCATCTGAAAATCCACATTCATGTCAATACCATCTACAATAAATTCACTCAACGCACTTTTCATCTTTTTAATGGCTTCATTTCTCGATTTTCCGAGAACGATCAGCTTTGCGATCATAGAATCATAGTAGGGCGGAATAATATATCCGGCATAAACCGCCGTGTCCACCCGTATGCCTTTGCCGCCCGGCAGATGAAGACGCTCAATCTTCCCTGGTGACGGACGGAAATTCATTTCCGGATTTTCCGCATTGATCCGGCATTCAATGGCATGACCCTTAAATTCAATATCTTCCTGCCGAATATTCAAAGGTTCTCCGGAAGCAATTCGAATCTGACTTTTAATCAAATCCACATTCGTCACAAATTCTGTTACCGGATGTTCTACCTGAATCCGGGTATTCATTTCCATAAAATAGTAGTTTCTATCTTTATCCAATAAAAATTCAATCGTTCCAGCGCTCTCATAACCGACGGCTTTGGCGGCCTGAACGGCCGTGCGTCCCATCTTTTCCCGAAGCTCCTCATCGATAGCCGGAGACGGAGATTCCTCCAGCACCTTCTGATGCCTTCTTTGAATGGAGCAATCTCTTTCACCCAAATGGATGACATGTCCATAAGCATCACCCAAAATCTGAAATTCAATATGGTGCGGAGATTCAATATATTTTTCAATATACATAGTATCATCGCTAAAGCTGCTGATTGATTCCATCTGTGCCATTCGGAAATTTTCTTCAAAATCTCTTGGGCTATGGGAAATCCGCATGCCTTTGCCGCCGCCGCCGGAAGATGCCTTGATCATGACCGGATATCCTATGTTGTCCGCAAGGGTCTTTGCCTCTTCCGTCGTGTATACCGGTTCCTTTGTCCCCGGAACTACAGGGACACCGGCTTCCATCATTGTCTTGCGCGCTTCGGATTTATTACCCATTTTATGGATTAATTCCGGTGAAGGTCCAATAAATGTAATATGACATTGACGGCACATTTCCGCAAACCGGGCATTTTCCGATAAAAATCCAAAGCCGGGATGGATGGCATCCGCGCCGCTGATAACCGTCGCACTGATAATATTTTCCATATTCAGATAGCTATCCCTGGATGCCGCCGGTCCGATGCACACAGCTTCGTCGGCCAACTGAACATGAAGGGCTGTTTCATCTGCTTTTGAATAGACGGCCACCGTTTCAATACCCATTTCCCGGCAAGCCCGGATAATCCGGACGGCAATCTCCCCCCGGTTGGCAATTAATACTTTATTTATCAAGTCTGTCACCTCGTTAACCAATCATAAATGTCATTTCGCCTTCCGCCGCCAGACCTTCCTCCGTATAAGTCTTTCCATAGACGACGGCCACAGGCCCCCGACGTTTGAGCACCTCAATTTCCATGCGAAGCAAGCTTCCCGGCACGACTTTTTTACGAAATTTCGCTTTATTGATTCCGCCGAAATAACCGATCTTACCTTGCATTTCTTCTTTATTTAAAAGAAGAACCGCCGTTGTCTGAGCCATAGCTTCCATAATCAAAACCCCCGGCATGACCGGTTCTGCGGGAAAATGTCCTGCAAAAAAGGGTTCATTGTAAGTAACCCCTTTGTATCCTACTGCCTTTTTATCTTCTTCCAGAATTTCCACCTTATCAACAAGCAGCATTGGCTGTCTGTGGGGAATAATTTCCATGATCTCTTTAATTCCAAAAGTCATACTGCACCCCTACTCCCGTACACGAACCAGGGGCTGACCGTATTCCACGCCTTCCCCATTCTGTACACAAATTTCCGTGACAATGCCGGATATGTCGCTTTGGATTTCATTCATCAGCTTCATGGCTTCCACAATACCGATGACCTGACCCGCTTCAACCCGGTCGCCAACCTTAACAAAGGGGTCGGCTTCCGGCCCCGGCGCTGCATAAAATACACCGACGATTGGAGAAACGATCGGTGTCCCTTCCGGCTCATGTCCTGCTTTGGCCTCCGCCCCGGCTTCTTTCTCTTCATATTCTCTGAAATTCTCCGAAACCTCCAGGCTGCTTACCGTACTGTCCTTTTCAGTAACCTGTAAAATTTTCGGCGATTTTTTTCCAAGATGAATTTTTAAATTTCCTTCCTCATAATCAAATTCGGTAAGCCCTGATTTCGCCACGGTTTCAACAAGACGAAGTATCTGCTCAAATTCCATGTATTTTAAGCCTCCTCAAACTTTTTCACTGCCAGTGTTGCATTGTGGCCGCCGAATCCAAGGGAATTGGACAGAGCCACCCGGACATCGCCATGAATACCCTGACCAGGCACATAATTTAAGTCACACTCTTCATCAGGGACCTTCAGGCCCACCGTTGGATGGATGTATCCCTCTTCAATGGATTTGACACAGGTAATAAATTCTACAGCTCCGGCGGCTCCGAGAAGGTGCCCGATCATCGATTTTGTCGAACTGATCGGCACCTGATAAGCTGCATCGCCAAAGGCCCGTTTAATTGCCCGTGTCTCAAATAAATCATTATGATGCGTTCCTGTTCCATGGGCATTAATGTAGCTTACTTCTTCCGGACTTACACCGGCTTCTTTCATAGCAAGTTCCATAGCTTTTGCCGCACCGCTGCCATCCTCGCACGGGGATGTAATATGATATGCATCTGATGTCGCTCCATATCCGGCAACCTCCGCCAGAATTTTTGCTCCCCGGGCTTTTGCATGAGAAAGGCTTTCCAAAACGACTACGCCGGCACCCTCACCCATGACAAATCCTTTACGTTCCTTATCAAAAGGAATAGAGGCCCGTTCCGGGTCAGAAGCAGACGACAAAGCCGTCAATGCTGCAAAACCTGCAATGCCAATCGGGCAAACAGCGGCCTCCGTACCTCCGGCCAGCATAACATCGACCTCGCCGGACTGAATACTCCGATAAGCTTCACCAATCGAATGGCTTCCTGTAGCGCAGGCCGTTACCACATTCAGAGATTTTCCACGACACCCAAAAGCGATCGAAACGTTTCCGGAAGCCATATTGGAAATCATCATCGGGACAAGCAGTGGACCGACCCTTCCCGGTCCTTTTTCCACCAGGCGCTTTTCTTCCTTTTCCATAATCTGGAGACTTCCCACACTGGAACTGACACAAACGCCCACGCGGAATGGGTCTTCCCTTTCCATATCCAGTCCGGCATTTTCAATAGCTTCTCTGGAAGCGGCCACTGCATACTGACAAAAGAGTTCCATTCGGCGTGCGGCACGTTTATCCATATGATCTGCAGCATTGAAATTCTTCACCTCTGCTGCCAGAGAAGTTTTAAAATTTGAAGTATCAAATGCAGTAATTTTTCCAAATCCGATTTTTCCTGCCTTAATTCCATTCCAAAAATCTTCGATATTATTTCCAATAGGTGTAATTGCACCCATTCCTGTGACTACAACACGTTCTTTCATTTCAACTCTCCTCATTCCCGACTTTTAAATTTCCTATACATACCGACACTTTATTTACATGCCAATGCCGCCGTCCACGCCAAGAACCTGACCTGTAATATAGCGCGCCCCGTCTGATGCAAGAAAGCATGCGGCATGAGCAATATCTTCTGCCGTGCCAAAACGTCCCAGAGAAATTGCCGCAAGCATCTTCTCTTTCAATTCTTGATTCAATCCCCCGGTCATATCTGTCTGAATAAATCCCGGCGCAATGGCATTGACCGTGATCCCCCGACTTCCGAGTTCCTTTGCCGCCGCCTTCGTCAGGCCAATGATTCCTGCCTTCGATGCGGCATAATTGACCTGGCCCGCATTGCCGTAAATGCCGACCACTGACGACATGTTGATAATACGGCCATATCGTTGTTTCAGCATCTGACGGGCCACATTTTGAATACAGTTGAAAGTGCCTTTCAGATTAATCTCAATCACTTTATCAAAGTCCGTTTCCTTCATCCTCATCAGCAGACCGTCCTTGACAATTCCGGCGTTATTGACGAGAATATCCAACCGGCCATAATGCTGAATAATATCTCCGATCATTGCTTTGACACTGTTATAATCCGAAACATCACAGCGAAAAATGTCTGCTTTTCCACCATTCGACCGGATTTCTGACTGTACTTTCTTTGCGGCTTCCTCAGAGCGACTATAATTAACAATAACCGTTGCCCCCTGAGAAGCCATTTCCTTAGCGATTGCCGCACCAATACCCTTTCCACCGCCTGTCACCAGGGCAATTTTATTCTTTAACATACCAAGGCCTCCAATTTATCCAAATCTTTGACAGTTTCTATGGTTATACATGGAATCTTTCTGTCTATCCGTTTTGCAAATCCGGCCAGTGTTTTTCCCGGTCCGATTTCTACAAAAACCTCCACGCCCATATCTATCATTACTTTCATATCCTGCTGCCATCGAACCGATTCGGAAACCTGACGGACAAGCAGCGATACAATCTGCTCCTTATCCCAAATAATTTCTCCCGTCGTATTTGACACATATGGAATTTTTGAATCCATCCATCTGACCTTCAAAAGCTCCGGCTTCAGTCGTTCCCCGGCGCCTCTAAGCAATGAAGAATGAAAAGGTCCGCTCACATTCAAAGGCGCTACCCGCTTTGCTCC
>CATZYB010000029.1 GCA_958426095.1 uncultured Lachnospiraceae bacterium | reverse complement strand
TAGGAGTTACTCCGGCCTCTATCTGGGACTATCTATTTCCCGACAGCCCCCTTTTATGAGTTTATTATTTGTAACTATATATGAATATATAGGGGAAGGCGAGGGGGCCTGGCAGTTGGCAATCTGCCAGGCAGATGTTATGAAAAAATCAAATCACTTTATAGTAATGATTAATTACTATGGTTTTATTATAGTAATAAAATGTGTCCAAAATTTGTCCTTTAAATTAAAGAATTCTAAAGTTTTAAATTTATAAATTTATAGTTTGTTTATTTTTTTAAGTATTTGTAAACAAGTATCATGGCATAGAGCAGACATGGAACGGCGATAGTAAGCAGTATGGACGCCTTGAATAGTGTAAAGGCCAGAGGGGAATCCATTAAAGCAAAGATGAGTGTTGATAAATAAAGTCCGGCCAGAAGAATAATGCCAATGATAGCTAATATACGTTTCATAAAATGTTTGCTCCTTTTCCTGATTTTTCCGATATAAATATCATAGAGCTTTTTTCTGGTCTTGTAAAGAAAAAGCACATGGAAATGAGAAAACAGGAATAGATATGTTAAAAAACGCAGGTTTCAAGATTATCTGTGCCTGGAAAGGATGGCTATTTTCATGGAAGATCAGAAAATAGAAAATCTTTTAAATCTGGCTCTTTCTGCGACACCGGAAGAAAGGGAAAAGTCATATATTTTGAGCGTGGGGTATTCGGAAGAAGCAAAAACCTGGGATCTGATCGTAAAGTATACAGGCAGTTTAGAGCAATATGCCAGCGAGATTATTCAAATTGTCGAGTTATATAATGAGTACGCGATTATAACTGTACCGGAAAATCTGGTGGAAGCCGTATCGAACTGGCCGGAAGTCGAATACATTGAAAAACCAAAACGATTGTACTTCCAGGTGACTCAGGGAAAGCGGGCCTCTTGTATTTCGCTGGTGCAGGTACCGCCGTTGGGACTGACAGGCCGAGGCGTTCTGGTTGCCGTTATTGATTCAGGTATTGATTACAGACATCAGGAATTTTTAAATCCGGACGGCACATCGAGAATTTTATATTTGTGGGATCAAATGGCGGCCGGACCGTCGCCGGAAGGGTATAGGATTGGAAGAGAATTTACGCGGGAGGACCTAAATCAGTCATTGGCAGAAGGCGGTGCAGCTGTCACTGTGGATACGACCGGGCATGGTACGGCAGTGGCCGCCATCGCTGCAGGCAATTCGGGGGTAGCCTTTGACAGTGAACTTATTGTCGTACGTTTGGGTCAGCCGCGAGCAGAATCCTTTCCGAGAACGACAGAGCTTATGCAGGCCATGAACTATGTGATTGAAAAAGCGGTAGAAATCGGCAGGCCGGTGGCCATTAATTTAAGTTTTGGCAACACGTATGGTTCTCATGCCGGAAACAGTCTGGTAGAAACTTATCTGGATGACATGTCAAATTATTGGAAAAGTGTTCTGGTCATAGGTACGGGGAATGAAGGAAATGCGGCGGGACATACAGAAGAAATTCTTCAAATGGGAAGAGACACTGAAGTGCCTTTTCTTATTCAGGACTATGAAACTTCTTTAAATATTCAAATCTGGAAATCTTACGTGGATGATATTTTATTGGAATTGATCAGTCCGGAGGGGCAGAGAGTTGGATATTTTCAGCCGATTCTGGGACCTCAGCGATTTATTCTGGGTCAGACGGAAATTTTAATCTATTACGGTGAACCAAGCCCTTTCAGTATATACCAGGAAATTTTCGTGGACTTTATTCCGAGGCAGACCTATCTGGACAGCGGCCAGTGGCGTTTCCGTTTGGCGCCGGAGCGGATCGCTGATGGACGAGTTAATTTCTGGATGCCGACCCACACCATATTAAATAATGGAACAAGGTTTCTCTATCCGTCGCCGGAACATACATTGACGGTTCCTTCCACAGCGCTGCGGGCCATTTCGGTGGGCGCCTATGACAGTATAAGAAATGTCTATGCGGATTTTTCCGGACGGGGGAATAATATCAACGGTATTGGAAAACCGGATTTGGCGGCTCCCGGCGTCGGAATCCGGACGGCCGCTCCCGATAACCGGTATATCAACGTGGACGGTACATCTTTTGCTGCGCCCTTTGTGACAGGAAGCAGCGCCCTTCTCATGCAGTACGGTATTGTCGATGGCAATGACGCCTTTCTTTACGGAGAAAAAGTTAAGGCGTATCTGCGTCGCGGGGCGAGACATTTGCCGGGAATTACCGAATATCCCAATCCGCTGATTGGGTGGGGGACGTTGTGTGTCAGGGATAGTTTGCCTGTATAAAGATAAGAACAATTAATTGCAGAAGCTGTTCTGTATTTTTTCAAAAAAGGTCTATTAAATACGCACATGTTTTGATAAAATATATTTCAAAATGACGGCAGAATAAGAAAAATGAAAGGAATATGTTGTTTTTGTTTCTATAAACATCATACAAGCGTAAACATGGGAAAAGAATTATTTGATAATATACCGAGTAAAGTCGCAGACTTATTGTCTGACGTAAAGAATGGGCGTATTGGTCTGCCTGATCTCCAACGCCCTTTTGTGTGGAAAGATAATAAGGTCCGTGAGCTGCTTGATTCAATGATGAAGGGATATCCCATCGGATATATCATGCTTTGGTCATCTCCGGATGATTATGAAAATACAGATTACATCGGTAAAAACGATAAGATGTATAAGCATCCCGATGATTTAGTGATCGATGGCCAGCAGCGTTTAACCGCGCTGTTGGCCGCAATGTATGGAGTAACCATCAGGGATAAAAATTACAAAGAGAGAAAGATCCGAATTTCATTCAATCCGTTAACACGTGAGTTTGCTGTGTGGACACAGGCTTTTGAAAGAAATCCTGAATGGATCAGTGAAATCAGCAGTGTGTTTAAAGCAGACCAGGAACACAATATTTCTAAGTTTAGAAAAGCATATATCAAGACTGCCAATGAAGGTCGTGTAAAGAATAACGAGCCGGAACTGACAGAAGATGAAGAGGATATCATAGAAGAAAATATTAATGATTTACTTAATCTTGGAATCTATTCATTACCAACACTGAAAATCAACTCTAAAGCGGATGAAGAGGATGTAGCTGATATTTTTGTTCGTGTAAATTCTGGCGGTCAAAATCTTACTGAAAAGAATTTTATTGAAACACTTATTGCTGTTTATGATAATGATGTCCACGATAAGATCAACAAGTTTTGCGCTGAATCAAGAATACCTGCAGATGGTACATCGTTTAACCAGATCCTTTATGTTGATCCTTCACATCTTATCCGAATGTCGGTTGGCGTCGGATTTAGAAGAGCGCGTTTGCGCTATGCGTATATGCTGCTTCGTGGTAAAAATCTGAAGACCGGTGAAATTACTCAGGGTGTACGTGAAGAAAATTTGAAAATTTTCAAAGAATCATTAGATATAGTAACTAATCTCAACAACTGGCATGCATTCATGAACCTTTTTGCTTCAGCTGGCTATTTGAAGAGCAGTTTGGTTGCATCATCAAATGCGGTAGTTTTCAGTTATGTTTTATACCTTATCGGAAAGTATGAGTATAAGGTATCATCCGTTGAACTTCAGAAGATTATCCGTAAGTGGATTTTTATGTCTACGATTACTGGATTTTATACGGGTTCAACAGAATCTGAAGTTGAAAAGCAGTTTGCGGATTTACGCGATGTTCATAATGCAGATGAATTTGTAGCCTACCTTGATTCTGTCATTACCAATAGATTTACTGATGATTACTTTGAGTATTCATTGCCTGCAGAGTTAAACAGCTCTTCAGCAATTTCACCAGCCTGGTATGGTTATATAGCTGCGATCAACGTGCTGGGAACGCCTATGCTATTTAGCACAGCGCCATTATCGCAATATTTTGTATTAGGAACAAGTGGGGATAAGACTTCAGTGGACAAGCATCATATCTTCCCTAAGCACTATCTTGAGAAAATCGGATATGACAATGACCGTGACAGAAACCAGATTGCGAACTTTACATATCTGGATTATGTAACAAATATTGATATTTCCGACGCTCCTCCAGCAGAATACGTTGGTCGGTACAGAGATAAGTTGGGTGAAGAGGGATATAAACTTGCTTGTGCTCAGAATGCATTACCAGAGAATTTTGAGCAGCTGTCCTATCCCGATTTTCTGAATCAAAGAAGGGCGTTGATGGCACAGATTGTAAAGAAGGCCTATAACGAGCTTAACAAGTAAGATTGTCGATGTATCCCTTGTATTGCGAAGGGGAAGGGCAGAAACGATACCATTGTGGGGGACGGATAGAAAATGCAGAAAGAGAAACAGGATTTGACAAGAGGACCTCTTGGAAAACAGATTTTATTTTTCAGTATTCCGCTGATATTTTCAAATCTTTTACAGGTTTTATTCAATATGGCGGATGTTGCGGTTTTGGGGAAGTTTGCCGGAACAATGGCGCTT
This sequence comes from uncultured Lachnospiraceae bacterium, assembly GCA_958426095.1. Taxonomy (GTDB): domain Bacteria; phylum Bacillota; class Clostridia; order Lachnospirales; family Lachnospiraceae; genus Frisingicoccus. Next base: position 13,209 of record CATZYB010000029.1, on the reverse strand, counting down.
GGAGCCGTAGGTTCGACGACGACCTTTGTGACGATGTTTACGGATTTTCTTATTGGTTTATCCGGAGGGATCAATGTGTTGACTGCCCGTCATTTCGGGGCAAAGGATAAGAAAAATATTGTGGAAACGGTTCATACGTCATTGCTTCTCAGTATAGGCGCCGGTTTTTTGCTTTTGTTGGGCGGATGGATATTTTCAAAAGGAATTCTGCTGCTGCTCCAGACAAAACAGGAATTGATTGGCGGAGCCATTCTTTATATTCGTATTTATTTGTTGGGGATGCCGGCTCTGGCCGTTTATAATTTCGGAAATGCGGTGTTCAGTGCCGTTGGCGAGACAAAACGACCTTTATATTATCTTTCATTTGCCGGTATTTCCAATGTGGTATTGAATCTCTTTTTTGTTGTTGTGTGTCATATGGACGTATCATGCGTGGCGGCAGCCAGCGTGATTTCACAGTACATTTCTGCGTTTCTTATTGTGAGAGCATTGGTGAAAAGTCGTGAAATGTACGCGCTGTGTTTAAAAGATTTACATATAAGCGGGAAAAATGCCAGGGCGATCATACAAATTGGCGTTCCGGCCGGTCTTCAGAATGCAATTTTTCAGATGGCGAATCTGTTTATTCAGACAGGCGTCAATTCTTTCAGTGCCACCTTTGTCGCTGGCAATGCGGCAGCGATGAATGAAGATGCCATTGTATTTAGCGTGATGATGGCTTTTTATACGGCATGCGGCAGCTTTATGGGTCAGAATTATGGTGCGGGAAAGAAAGAGCGTATTTGGAAAAGTTATTTGTACAGTCTGGCCTATGCTTTTGGCAGCGGTCTGATCCTGGGTGTATCGATGGTATTTTTCGGCGCCTCCTTCCTCAGACTGTTTACCAGTGATCCGGCTGTCATAGAAGCTGGAATGTACCGGGTGACTTTTATGGGCGTATTCTTCGGGTTTTCTGCGTTTATGGATTGTACCATTGCGGCATCAAGGGCGCTTGGAAAGAGTTTTGTGCCGACAGTCATTGTTCTGCTTGGAGCATGTGTATTTCGGATTGTATGGATTTATACGATTTTTGCATATTTTAGGACAGTTCCTTCGTTATACTTGTTGTATATCTTTTCATGGAGCATTACAGCCTGTGCGGAAATAATTTATTTTATGAATGTATATAAAAAACATATTTCATCCCGATGTCTGAATTAATACGGTAAAATAAAGGCGAAATGAAGATAAGGAGAGACAGTGATATGATCAGAAAAGCGGTGCCGGCAGATATACCGGCAATTGCACGAATATATGATGAGATACATACAGAGGAAGAGGCTGGCCGTGCGTCTATTGGCTGGATCCGGGAAATTTATCCAACAAGGGCGACAGCCGAAGCAGCTTTAAAAAATGGGGATTTGTATGTTCTGGAAGATGATGGAAATATTGCAGCGGCAGCCAGATTAAATCAGCTTCAGGAACCTTCTTATGCAGAGGCGGACTGGGAATATGCCGCAAAAGAAGAGGAAGTTATGGTGTTGCATACGCTGGTCGTATCTCCAAAGGAAGAGAATCGGGGATATGGTAAAATGTTTGTTTCATTTTATGAGGATTTTGCGTTAGAGCATGGCTGCAGATACCTTCGGATGGATACGAACCAGAAAAATGTGCGCGCCCGGAAATTTTATAGTAAAATGGGCTATAAAGAAGTTGGAATTGTTCCGTGTGTATTTAACGGTATTAAGGGTGTCCAGCTTGTGTGTCTGGAGAAGAAACTTTAAACGACTGGCTTGTCGGTAATACCAGTGTAAAAATACGGGAGCAGCAGGCCGGTTTGGAAGAAAATGAATTGGAAGCCTGGGTATATGATGATGGTTTTCTGGATTTCGCACTTCACAGGACGCCGGTGGAGCTTCAGAAACACCAGGAGTATGAACAGTTGAGCTTATTTTGAAATGGAGGTTGAGATTGGTGAATCAGGAGAAGGAACATAAACGGCGCGTTCGGTATTCAGGCACCCATCCGAGAAAATACAGTGAAAAATATAAGGAGCTTCAGCCGGAAAAATATGCGGATACCGTATCGAAGGTCATTCAAAAAGGAAGTACGCCGGCGGGAATGCATATTTCTATCTGCGTGAAAGAAATTTTGGATTTTTTACAGATTCAGCCGGGACAAAAGGGGCTGGATGCCACGCTGGGATATGGGGGTCATACCCTGGAAATGTTAAAGTGTCTGAAATCCCAGGGACACATTTATGCTCTGGATGTGGACCCGATCGAGTCGGCAAAGACGAAAGAACGGCTGAGACGACTGGGCTATGGAGAGGATATTTTAACGGTTCAGCTGCAGAATTTTGCCAATATTGATAAGGTGGCCGAACAGGCCGGTCCTTTTGATTTTGTGCTGGCGGACCTGGGGGTATCGTCCATGCAGATTGATAATCCGGAGCGGGGATTTTCTTATAAAAATGAAGGACCGCTGGACCTTCGGATGAATCCACAGAAAGGGACGAGTGCTGCTGAGCGTCTGAAAGAAGTTTCCCAGGAAGAACTTCAGGGAATGTTGATTGAAAATTCGGATGAACCCTATGCGGAGGAAATTGCAAAAGCTGTGGTGTCCCGGTTGAAGCGGGGACAGAAGATTGAGACGACGACCCAATTAAAAACAGTGATTGAGGAAGCACTTGCCTTTATTCCGGCGGGTGAGCGGAAAGAAGCTGTTAAAAAATCTTGTCAGAGAACCTTTCAGGCGCTGCGCATCGATGTAAACAGTGAGTTTGAAGTATTGTATGAGTTTTTGGAAAAGCTTCCGGATGTTCTGGCCCCGGGTGGCCGGGCGGCCATTCTGACCTTTCATTCGGGAGAGGACAGGCTTGTGAAAAAATCTTTCAAGCAATTGAAAAAGCAGGGGATATATCAGGAAATTTCTGAAGAAGTTATACGGCCGTCCGCGGAAGAATGTGCAAGAAACAGCCGCGCCCGTTCCACGAAAATGCGGTGGGCGATCAAGGCGCAGGCGTGATCGGATGAATGGGGGTATTACATGCAGAAAACAGCTAAGAAAAATATTTATATAGATTTGGGAGATATTACGAAGCTGGATTGCCAGTGTATTGTGAATGCGGCCAACAAGAGCCTGCTCGGCGGCGGCGGGGTCGACGGGGCAATTCATCGGGCAGCCGGGCCGGAATTGTTGGCAGAGTGCCGGACGCTTCATGGATGCCGGACCGGAGAGGTAAAGATTACAAAGGGTTATCATTTGAAAGCGGATTACGTCATTCATACGGTTGGGCCGGTTTACTCCGGTATAGAATCCGACAGGCGTCTGTTGGCGGAATGTTACCGCAATTCGCTGATACTCGCGAAACAATATGATATCCATAGTATTGCATTCCCGGCAATTTCTACAGGAGTTTACGGCTATCCGCTGGATGAAGCGGCGCCCATTGCGGCAGCGGCGGTCGCCGAGTGGATGGAAGAAAACCCGGATTATGAGATATCTGTAATTTTCTCCTGTTTCGACCGGAGGACCTGTGAAGTATACGAGAAACTAATGGGTTGAATTTTTATGTTTTTCATAATCTTTCAGGGAATCCATAGCCTGACGGGATAATGGAATGAGTGCGATCATGTTAAAAATGGTCATAAGACCGATACCGATATCGCCTAAATCCCAGACAAAGGTATAGGCGGCCAGACCTCCGATAAAAAGCATGATCAGGGCAAGTATTTTGTATAAATTCTGTGACAGCCAGTTATCACCGAAAAGGTAAGCCACATTTGGTCTGGCATAAAACAGGATACCGATAAATGTGGAAAAGCTGAATAACCAGAGAATGACCGCGATAAACACAACGCCAAAGGCGCCCATGTGATAATTCATGGCCGCCTGCAGTAAGTCCATTCCGGCAAGTCCCTGGGTTAAATCGGCCGGAGTCAGCAGCATGATCATGGCAGAACAACTGCAGATAACGATGGTATCAATAAATACACCGAAAGCCTGCAGCAGACCTTCTTTGGCCGGATGGCTGATATCGGCAGCGGCGGCCGCACAAGGGGCGGAGCCGGAACCGGCTTCATTGGAGAAAAGTCCGCGTTTGGCACCATTCATGAGAACTGCGCCGAAACCGCCGGCAACGACCTGGCGGAGACCGAAAGCTTCAGCAAATATTTGCTGAAATACTGCCGGAATCTGGCCGATATTTGTAAAAATAATAAACAATGTTATCAGAAAATAGAGACCGGCCATAATTGGTACGATGACATCCAGAACTTTTACCGTGGCATTTTTACGCAGTACGATGACGGCAGCCACAAATACAAGGAGGATCGTCGTATAGATCGGCGGAATCTGAAAGGCATTTGTAAAAGCAGACGAAACGGAGTTGCCGATGACCTGACTGATACCGCACCAGCAGATCAGGCCGGAGAGGGCAAACAGAGAAGCGATGACGGACCGGTTTCGCTTGCTGTCTTTTTTTACAAAAAAGTGATGAATATAGTAGGCCGGGCCACCGCGATAGCCTCCGTAAAGAGGGTCTTTTTCTTTGTAGATCTGTGCCAGTGTGGCTTCTACAAAAGCGGTGGAGGAGCCAAGCAGGGCAGTGACCCACATCCAGAAAACGGCTCCGGCGCCACCGGCCGAAATAGCGGCTACAACTCCGACCAGATTACCCATGCCGACACGGGTCGCCGTGGATATGATGAGAGCCTGAACACCTGAAATCGAGTTCTTTTCTGAATTGCTCTTCTTTTCTGTTGTGATTTTCAGCATTTCCGGAAAAAGACGAAATGGCAGAAATTTCGTCCGAAGTGTAAAATAAATTCCGGAAGGAATCAGGATAAGAACGAGCAGAGACAGGCCGACGGAACTCCCGCCGGGAAGAGGGAGGGTAATTAAATCGCCCCATAAAAACTGATATACAGCCTGAAAAATAGTTTTAAAGATAGTCATAATTAGGTTCCTTTTCATTTGTGAAATAGTATTTGTATTTCTTTGATATTTAGTATATATTAGAAGCAAATATCTGTAAAATTGATAAAAACGATGTTGAGGATTAAAAAAATAGATGGAGTGAGAGGTTTGGATATAAAAAATTTGAATACGTTTATTCTGGTTGCAGAGATGAACAGTTTTACGAAAGCGGCAGAAAAACTGGGATATTCCCAGTCAACCATCTCTTTTCAGATCAAACAGCTGGAACAGGAATTAAATTCCCAATTGTTTGAACGCATTAATCATACGGTGGCTCTCACGGAAAAGGGACGGGAGGTGTTGGAATATGCACATCAGATCAGAAAGCTGACGCAGGAGTTAAAGTCCAGTGTGCGGGATGAAAAGGCTTTGAAAGGGCATGTTTTCCTCGCAATGGCAGATTCTCTGTGTCAGTCAATGTTGAGTGAACGTTTTTTGGATTTCAGAACCCAATATCCGGGTATTGCATTGAAGATAATTGCAGCGGGAACAGAAGAAATGTTCCGGCTGATCAATCACAATGAGGTGGATGCCATTCTGACACTGGATAACCATATTTACAATACAGAATATGTGATCGTCAAAGAAGAAAAAGTGAAGATGAATTTTGTTGCGGCAGCGGACAGCCCATTGGCAGGAATGGGAGTGATTTCAGTCCGGGAACTGGCGCGCCAGCCATTTATTCTGACGGAAAAAGGGATGAGTTATCGACGGCTGATGGACGAGAAGCTGGCGGAAATGTCTATGGAAATCCATCCGGTCCTTGAAATTGGAAGCGCAGATTTAATTTGTTCGCTTGTGGAACAGGGAGTGGGAATTTCCTTTTTGCCTGATTATGTGACGGAACAGAAAGTCAGAGATGGAGGACTGGTTTATTTGAAAGTCAGCCATTTTGAAATCGAAGTATGGAAACAGCTTCTTTATCACCGGGACAAATGGGTTTCACCGCAGATGGATGCGGTGATGCGGTATTGCGTAGACAGAGAATTTACAGAAAAGGGATGGGAGATAAAAGCATGAGTAAAGAGAATGGTTTGTCGGATGATTTTACCCAGGGCAGTATTGCGGGAAAGCTGCTGCGCTTTATGATACCGATACTGGGAGCTCTTGTGCTTCAGGCCATGTATGGTGCGGTGGATTTGCTTGTTGTAGGACAGTTTGGAACGGATGCGGGAATATCGGCGGTAGCTACAGGGAGTAATATCATCAACCTGGTCACCTTTGTGATCACAAGTCTGACCATGGGAGTAACGGTGGTGATCAGTCGGTTTTTAGGTGAGCGTAAGCCGGAACGCATCGGTAAGGTGATTGGCGGAGCCGTCTGTTTTTTTGCTCTGTTATCTGTTGTCCTGATGATACTTTTACTGGCCTTTGCACCGGTCTTTTCTTCCTGGTTAAATGCACCGGAGGCGGCTTTTGATCTGACGGTGACTTATGTTCGTATTTGCGGTGCGGGAATCGTATTTGTGGTGGCCTATAATGTTATCAGCGGTATTTTCCGCGGCCTTGGAAATTCCAGACTGCCATTGATTTTCGTGGCTATTGCCTGTGTGACGAATATTTTCGGAGATTTGCTGTTTGTGGCTGTTTTTCATATGAATGTGGCCGGAGCGGCTTTGGCAACGATTTTGGCTCAGGCGGTCAGCGTGGTCTTGTCGTGGATTATTATCTGCCGTCAAAATCTTCCCTTTACCATGTCCAGGAAAGATATCGGTTTTCATCGGGAAATTCTATTCTTTTTACAGACAGGAGTGCCGATCGCTTTTCAGGAATTGCTGACCAATATTTCTTTTTTGATTCTCTGTGCGATTGTTAATGGTATTGGCCTGGAGGCATCCTCGGGGTATGGTATTGCCCAGAAAGTTATTGCTTTTGTCATGCTCATACCGTCGTCATTGATGCAGTCCATGTCGGCTTTTGTCGGACAGAATGTGGGCGCAGGCCGGGAAGACAGGGCGCGTAAAGCCATGTATACGGGGATGGCTATCGGTGCTTTTATCGGTATATTTATTTTTGCCACTGCCTTCTTCCGGGGCGATGTACCTTCGGCGCTCTTTACATCCAATCCGGAATACATTGCCAAATCTGCGGAATATCTGAAAGGATTTAGTCCGGAGGCCGTATTGACCTGTATTGTTTTCAGTTATATTGGATTTTTCAATGGTCATGGAAAGACGATGCCCGTCATGTTCCAGGGAATTACAGCATCGTTTCTGGTTCGAGTGCCATTGTCCTATTTGTTCAGCCTGAAACCGGGCGCTACACTGGTGGATATCGGTCTGGCAGTTCCGGCCGCCTCAGTTTATGGGATTCTGTTTTTTACAGTGTGCTACATAGTTCATTTGCGGTCTTATCAAAAAAAGATGAAAACTACTTGACAAATTTAAAGTATAGGTATAAAATTCTCAAAAAAGCGATGACGGAGAGAAGTACTGCAGATTATCGTTCCCAGAGAGCGGGTGATGGTGAGATACCCGTAAAGTGAATTTGCAGGAATAACACTCTATCAGCTGCAAACTGAAAGTCTTTTGAGATTAGTAGGGGCGCCGTGAGCTGGACGTTAAAACAGCAGGTCATGAAGGTGGCTGTTATTATGACAGTAAGTCAGGTGGTACCGCGGATATACACTGTTCGTCCTGAAAGAAATTTCAGGATGAGCAGTTTTTTTATTTCATAAAATAATTTGGGAAATAAAATTGTTCCATCATGAATGCGCACATGAGGTCCGGCCCCACACAGTCCTTTTTTGAACACAGTCCAACAACGAACAGAGCAGAAAGGAAGAAGGAAAATGTCAAACGTATATCGCAGCAAGACAATGAATCAGGTAAGTGAAAGTGATATTGGTACAGAAGTGAAACTGGCCGGATGGGTCGAAAATATCCGTGATCACGGCGGCGTATCTTTTGTAGATTTAAGGGATATGTATGGCGTTGTGCAGGTGGTATTCAGAAATACGGATCTATTTAAGGGGATCCGTAAAGAACAGTGTCTTTCCGTGGAAGGTGTGATCACAGAGCGGGATGAGGAAACGTATAATCCGAAGATCGCTACGGGAACAATCGAGCTGGAAGTTCATAAGGTGGAAATTCTAGGAAAAGTTTATCGGGATCTGCCTTTTGAAATCACGACATCGAAAGAAATCCGTGAGGATGTCCGGCTGAGATACCGTTATCTTGACTTAAGAAATCAGAAAGTGAAAGATAACATTTTATTCCGTTCAAGGGTTATCCGGTTTTTGCGGAATAAGATGGAAGATATGGGATTTACGGAAATCCAGACGCCGATCCTCTGTGCGTCCTCACCGGAAGGAGCAAGGGACTATATTGTTCCGTCCCGTGTTCATAAAGGGAAATTTTATGCGTTGCCTCAGGCGCCGCAGCAGTATAAACAGCTTTTGATGACCGCCGGCTTTGACAAATATTATCAGATCGCACCGTGTTTCCGGGATGAGGATGCCCGGGCGGACCGTTCTCCAGGAGAATTTTATCAGTTAGACTTTGAGATGAGCTTTGCGACCCAGGAAGATGTGTTTAAGATCGGCGAAGAAGTATTGGCTGAGACATTTAAGACTTTTGCACCGGAAGGATATGCGGTGACGGAAGTGCCATTCCCGGTTATTAGCTATAAACAGGCTATGCTTGAGTTTGGCACAGATAAACCGGATCTGCGAAACCCTTTGCGGATTATTGATGTCACGGAATTTTTCCAGCGATGCACATTTAAACCGTTCCATAAAAAAACTGTCCGGGCCATCCGGGTTCATGGAAATTTGTCTAAAGGATTCCATGAAAAACTCCTGAAATTTGCTCAGGAGATTGGAATGAGCGGTCTTGGTTATTTGGAAGTCCTGGAAGATATGAGTTATAAAGGGCCGATTGATAAATTTATTCCGGAGGATATGAAAAAGGAGCTGGCTAAGATTGGCAGTTTGTCCGTCGGAGATACGATTTTCTTCATTGCGGCGACGGAAAAACTGGCCTGCAAATATGCGGGACAGATTCGGGATGAGCTTGGTAAGCGGATGGGTCTGTTGGAAGAAAAGGCTTATCGGTTCTGTTATATCAATGATTTTCCGATGTACGAAGTGGATGAAGAGACAAAGGAAATCGGTTTTACCCACAACCCATTTTCCATGCCTCAGGGCGGCCTGGAAGCTCTGCAGACAAAGGACCCGCTGGATATTCTGGCATATCAGTATGACATTGTCTGCAATGGCGTGGAATTGTCCTCTGGCGCTGTGCGGAATCATGATATTGAAATCATGGTGAAGGCTTTTGAGATCGCAGGTTACGATGAAGAAACTCTGAAAGAAAAATTTGGCGCCCTCTACAATGCGTTTCAGTTCGGCGCTCCGCCTCATGCCGGAATGGCGCCGGGCGTTGACCGGATGATCATGCTGCTTCGGAATGAAGAAAATATCCGTGAGGTCATTGCCTTCCCAATGAACAGCAATGCCCAGGATCTGATGTGTGGTGCGCCAAATGAAGTGACTGAAAAACAACTTCGGGAAGCCCATATTAAAGTCAGAGATTAATAATAGAAATGTTTAAATGAGAACCGGGAATTCTTTGAGGATTTCCGGTTCTTATTTTTTGAAAATAAGCGGGTGACAGTTGGGATTAAAAGTGTTATCATAAGCATTGTAGCTTTTGTCAATATGTAAATTTCGGTGGAAGATGGTTTGTTGTGGAAGAAAAACAGGGAAAAAGATTTGAGATGGATATGTGCAGCGGTCCTATCATGAAAAAGATGCTGATGTTTGCCATACCGCTGGTCTGTTCCAGTATTCTTCAGCTTTTGTTCAATGCTGCAGATATTGTTGTAGTAGGGCGTTTTGCAGGTGATAATTCGCTGGCGGCGGTAGGTTCAAATACGGCGCTGATCAATCTGCTCACGAATCTGTTTATCGGCTTGTCTGTCGGTGTAAATGTTTTGACTGGCTTATGTTATGGGGCAAAACAGGAAGAGGATCTGACAGAAACTGTACATACAGCGATGCTTTTGAGTCTGTTCAGCGGTCTTTTTTTAATGGTCGGCGGAATCGTCAGTGCCCGCGTACTCCTTGAATGGATGCAGGCGCCTCAGGAGGTTATTGGTCTGGCTACACTCTATCTTCGGATTTATTTTATCGGAATGCCGGCGGTGATGGTCTATAACTTTGGAAGTGCCATCTTAAGAGCCGTGGGAGATACGCGGCGGCCATTGTTTTATCTGACTGAGGCCGGGATCATCAATGTTATTTTAAATCTCTTTTTTGTTATCATATGCCGCTTGGATGTGGCCGGGGTTGCTCTGGCAACGGTTATTTCTGAGACAGTGTCCGGCGGCCTTGTATTTCGATGTTTAATGAAGGAAAAGGGCGGTATCCAGTTGATACCTTCAAAGCTTCATATATATAAAGATAAACTGAAGAAAATTTTGAGGATCGGCCTGCCGGCCGGTTTCCAGGGAATTGTGTTTGCATTGTCGAATGTTTTGATCCAATCTTCGGTGAATATTTTCGGAGCGACGATCGTTGCGGGAAATTCGGCAGCGGCTAATATTGAGGGCTTTGTTTATGTGTCCATGAATGCCTTTCATCAGGCCACCGTTTCATTTACAAGCCAGAATATGGGGGCCGGAAAATATGAACGGATCAATAAGATCCTTTTTTGCGGGCAGATCTGTGCGATCGTGGTTGGTCTTGTTTTAGGTAATGCCTGTGTTATTTTTGGAAATCCATTGCTCGGTATATATTCATCCAGTCCGGAGGTCATTCAGGCGGGGCTTGTACGGCTTCGGGTCATTGCTGCGACTTATGCGCTTTGCGGGATGATGGATGTTATGGTTGGAAGTCTGCGTGGAATCGGGTATTCCATTATGCCGATGATCGTTTCGACGATTGGGGCCTGCGGACTTCGTATTCTTTGGTTGGCGACAGTTTTTCAGATACCGGAATTCCACAATATACGAATGGTATATTATTCTTATCCGGTAACATGGATTGTGACATTCATTGCTCATGTCATATGTTTCATATGGGCCAGAAAGCGAGTTGGAAAACGGATTCAGCCGGCAACAGTATAATTGGGAGGAAATGCAAATGAAAACAGCGGTTGTGACAGACAGTAACAGCGGTATCACAGCAGAGTTAGGCAGAGAACTCGGTGTCTATGTTGTGCCTATGCCGGTGATGATCGATGGGAAAACTTATTATGAAGGTGTGAATCTGACTCAGGAAGCTTTTTTTCAAAGTCAAATGAGCGGCGGTGATATTACAACTTCCCAGCCGTCGCCGGGAGATGTTATGGACCTGTGGGAGCGGGTATTAGACGAAGGCTATGATGATCTTGTCTATATTCCGATGTCCAGCGGTTTAAGCAATTCCTGCGCCAGTGCGATCATATTGGCGAGAGACTATGACGGTAAGGTTCAGGTCGCCGACAATCACCGGATTTCAGTGACCCAGTATGCCTCGGTGCTGGACGCCTTAAAACTGGCAAATGAGGGAAAAAATGCACTTCAGATCAAGGAAGCTTTAGAAGCAGCCGCCTATGATGCAAGTATCTATATTGCGGTGGATACGTTGGAATTTTTGAAAAAGGGCGGACGAATCACACCGGCCGCCGCAGCTATTGGCGGCGTACTCAATATAAAACCGATTCTATCTATTCAGGGAGATCGTTTAGATGCTTATGCGAAAGCGCGTGGAATGAAACGGTGCCAGGCCAAACTGATCGAAGCTTTGAAAAATGATTTTAAAGAGCGTTTGGCCGGGGCTGATATGTCAAAAGTCCGGGTGGGAACAGCGGGCTCCTTTAGAAATGCGGAGGATGCGGAAGCCTGGCGCCTGGAAGTGTCAGAGGCTTTTCCGGGGTTTGATGTGATGTATGGAAATCTGGGCTGCAGCATTGCTACGCATACCGGACCGGAAGCCAGAGGCATTGGATTTTATAAGGTGCTGTAGAGTATGAAACGATATGTGGATATGGCGGATATTTCCGATGGAAAGTATTATACCTCCGGCGATATGGTGAAAGCCGGATGCAGAGGATGCGGAAGCTGCTGTAAAGGAATGGGAAAGAGCATCGTTCTTGACCCGTTGGATATATTTCGGTTGACGACCCGTTTGGACTGTACCTTTGAACAGCTGCTCAAAGAAAAAATAGAACTCAATGTGGCGGACGGCATTATTCTGCCGAATCTGAAGATGACGGAAACATCGGATCAATGTTCGTTTTTGGACGAACAGAATCGGTGTACGGTTCATGATTTTCGTCCGGGAATCTGCCGTTTGTTTCCGCTGGGGCGCTATTATGAACAGCACAGCTTTAAATATTTTCTTCAGACTCATGAGTGCCCAAATCCCTGTCCGGCCAAGGTGAAAATAAAAAAATGGCTGGAAGAACCGGAACTTAAACGGCAGGAAGCCTTTATCTGCCGATGGCATTACTTTCTTAAAGCTGTTCAGCAGGCATTGGATTCCAAAGACAACGATGGCTTGCGCCGTCAGGTGAGCCTTTATATTCTGCAAAAATTTTATATGGAATCATTTCCGGCGGAAGATGATTTTTATACGTTGTTTGAAATGCGAGCGTCGGAGGCGGAAGAGGTACTTCAAGGTATATTAGCATAATAAAAGGTCTTAAAGAAACGTGGGATGACCAAAAAGTTTGTTTTTGGGGTTTGTCCGATGTTCTTTAAGACCTTTTGATTATTTATTTTGAATTTCTCAATATTTCATAAAATCATTGTCCTTTTTATGGGACATTGATATAATTGTCCTAATAAAGAGGTTTGGTGGATCATGGCAAAGTTACAGAACCAGAAAAAAAAAATTTTATATTTGATGCGGGCCTTTCTGGAGCGCAGTGATGAAAAACATCCGCTGACGGTGGCGGATCTGATCACGGAGTTAGGGCGATATGGCATCCAGGCGGAGCGAAAAAGTATTTATGCGGATATAGAGACTTTGAGGACTTTTGGTATGGATATCATTTTACGAAAGGATGCTCCGTCCGGCTATTATCTGGGAAAACGGGATTTTGAGCTGGCGGAGTTGAAATTATTGGTGGATACGGTCCAGGCGTCAAAATTTATTACGGCGAAGAAATCCGATGAGCTGATCCAAAAACTGGAGGGGCTGGCCAGTCATTATGAGGCGAGACAACTTCAGCGTCAGGTCTATGTGGCAAATCGTATTAAAACGATGAACGAAAGTATTTATTATAATGTGGATAAAATACACACTGCAATTTGGGAAAATGC
>CATZYB010000028.1 GCA_958426095.1 uncultured Lachnospiraceae bacterium | reverse complement strand
TTTCGGCATTCTGTATCTATCCGCCAGCGTCTTCGCTTCCTGAAGCTGCTTTGTCATGCTTTCGCGCTCTTCTTTCCGCTGAATTGCAAGCTGTTTATATCTTTCGTTCAAGTCATTCAGTTCTTTCTTCAGTTTCTGCGTGATTTCCGTCTGCTCCTGCTCCCGTCGTTCTGCAATTTCCTTTTCTTCTTTCAGACTGAACGCTGCGTCATATTCAATATTTTGTTCAGCTACTTCCAGAACTCCCGCCATCGCCGTCCCGACATAGCTGTTTTCTCCAAGTCCTTCCACGATTTTTCTGATCTTTTCGACCGCCTGTCTTTCCTGATCCTTTGTCGTTATTGCTGCCATATGTTCCATTCCTCCCGTTTATTTCACGTCTATGTACAATCTGTTATCATCCTGCCATGTGAAACACTCAATTTTGTCTGCCATGTGATCCAGCACTTTGTCCTGATACCAGTTTCCCCTTGCGATTGTGTACATTTCTTCATCCCTGATATAGATTTCCGTGTTGTCCTTAACCAGTCCCATGTCAAAAAGTCTTTCAAGTGTCATGTTCTTTTCTCCCTTCATATGTTCCGAATCTCAATAGTTTGTCTATGTCTTGGAGAAGTACCATTATTTCATCGACATCCTTCTGAACCTCTGTCTTCGTTCTCCGCTTCGCCAGAGCATGAAAGCCGATCCGCTGCGCCCGATCCACTTTGTTGCAAAGCGTGTCCAGAACCGCCTGTATTCCGTCCATGTTCTTTTCCTCTTTTCTATGTACTCCCGGCGGTTTCCCGCCGGGATCCTGCTGATCTTATGCGGTAAACGCAGCTGTCAGTTCGCGCTGCATTTGCATTCCGATCATGATTCCTTTCAGCTGATTCTTTTCATCGTTCGTCAGCCCCTTCAGAAGTTCGATGTATTCACGAACATCTTCCGTCTGGTTCTTTTCTTTCTTCTGTGCTTCCTGTGCTGCTCCCTTGTGGTTTCCTCCTTCCGCAGTATGTTTATGTGATTGTGTTCCCTTCGCCTTTTCGCTATAATGAATGTGCGACCAAACCAAAATAGAAAGAAGGCGAAGAATGTGAATGCAATACGATATGATGAATTTAAGTCACAGCTTATTCGTTCCATGCAAGACGCGCATGGTATTAACTCCCCAAAAGTGGATGAATGCCGCCGGATCCTTGAATCTCCGACAGGGGAACTAATTATCCGTGCTGCCATCCTTGCAGCTTCAAAGCGTCAGTGATCTTCAAAGAATTGTTGTGGTGCTTCCTGCGCCGCAACAATTTTTTTGATACACGAAGCGGCGTCTGTTGCTAATCCTTCAAGCTGTTTTACCAAGTCTTCCGTTGTGATTCTTTCCGCACGAATTGTCAATGTTACCGCTCCGCCGCCTTCTTCTCCGTCTTTCCCTTTGAAGTAAATCCGTCGTACTGTGTGAAACTCTTCACTTTCTGATATAAGTTTCATAGTCCTTTCAACCTCCTTCCTTTTCCGTTCTGCGTACATTATATTACGTTGCACGTCTCTTGTCAACATTCCTTTTTCCGTTCAACGTACTTTTTTATTGACTTGTGTTTTGTTCAGTGCTATCCTTTAGAAAGAAGGGAGAGTGATAAACCAATGACACATGGCGAACGTGTCCGGGAAATCCGGAAATCATTGAAACTGACACTTGAAAAGTTCGGCGTGAAGTTAGGCGTGAAAAAAAGCGCGATCTCTGATATTGAATCAGGACGCAACGCTTTGACTGAACAAATGGCGGTTTCCATCTGCCGGGAATACAATGTAAATTATGATTATCTAATGAACGGCGAAGGGGAAATGTTCGACACGCTGCCGCAGACGATTCTGGAAGAACTCTGCAAACAGTACGATCTGGACGGCTTCGACAAAATTCTTCTGGAAATGTATCTGGAAATGACCGGATCACAGCGGTACGTCCTGAAGCAGACGATCCGCGAAATGATTCAGAAGATCGGAAGATGGGAAAAAGAAAAAGACGGGAACCCCTAAAGGCTCCCGCCGACATTACTTCGTGTATATGTAGACATACTTTGCGAAGTTATAGATCCGCTTCAGCTTTTGCTGTGACGTGATCTTATCCAGCAGCGCGTCGATCTTCTGTCTTATATCCAATTTCATCACTTCCCTTCTGCGCCTTGCATTATACCGCAGATCCCGGACGTGTTGAAGCGTTCCGTCACGATTTCCCGATTTCGGGAAATCCGCCGCAGGAATGACGCCTGCTGCCGTTTATCTGATATACTACTTGTATTCAGATTCATATAGTTTACTTATTGTTGTACCAAGTGCGGACGCGATCGCTTCCAGCTGCCGCAGCGTCGGCGATACCAGACCATTTTCGATATTGTTCAAAGTGGTTTTTCCGATCCCGGTCAATGCTTCCAGCTGTTTCAGCGTCAAATGCTTTTCTGTTCGCGCTTGCCATGTCAGGACTTCCATGCTTTTGTACCTCCTGACATACATGATATTGCAATGAAAGAAGGTAAAAGGTATGCACCTTGATTTCATGTATTTTCGTGCTGCGGGCGTTACCTTTGAGAATGACGATGGTTCAAGTCGTCAACGCTATATATCAAAACTCTATGAAGGACAGCAGCTTTTTCTTGTCCCGTATGAGTACGAAGGATCCCCCGCGTATCATATTACTGACTGTTACGATCACTGTATCGGGAATGTTTCTTCGGTATATGTCAATGACATACATACGCACCTTGCAGCCGGACACAAACTTGATTGTAGCGTTTCCGAACTTTTGGGATATGATGAAGACGGACATCGTATCGAAGACTATAATTTAGGCGTTGAAGTTTACGTCGGAATATACGACGACCAGCCTGAACCCGATGTCACTGTCGATCCTGTTGAACCTATACAGCCGGAAACTATTGAACCCGTCCCGGAAACTAAGCAGAAGCGCAAAACCGGACGTATTATGATCGCATTCGGAATCATCTGCGCGATCAACGCTATTGCAATCCTGAATCCAATGACCGCAATATTAGCAGTTATTTTCTTGTTTTTCGGTATTCGCCGATACAAGAATTATAAAAACCAGAAATAAAGAAAGACGCCCGGTTTTCCCGAACGTCCTTCCTTGCTTGCTATGCAGACACGGCTTGCGTGAATACATAGAATAGCAGCTTCGCAACCTCTATTCTACCACAAAAGCCGTGCTGCTGCATAGCTTTATTTTTTATACATTTTTTTAGAATGGGGGCGAATTTATGGCATTTTATACACAGTCCTGTCCGGAACTGTACGGAATGCGTGTTGCAAAATATATCCGTTGCAGCCATGACGACCAAGTGGCGCACGGCGACACGCTGGAAGCCCAGAACGAAATACTTGACGATTTCATCCTGAATAACCATTTGATCCTTGTTGATACGTTCGTCGATGAAGCACTGACCGCCCGGAAGAAATACACGAAGCGGAAAGAATTTGTCCGGCTTCTGGACGGCGTGAAACGCCACGACTTCGATCTGATTATCTTCACGAAACTTGACCGATGGTTCCGCAATATCGGGGACTATCATCGGATTCAGGAAATACTGGAAGCAAACGGCGTCCAATGGAAAGCCGTCACGGAATCATATGACACGACCACGACGAACGGGCGGCTTCACATTAACATCCGTCTTTCCGTCGCACAGGATGAATGTGACCGGGACAGTGACCGTATAAAGGATGTCTTTGAATATAAACTAAAAAATAAAACATACCTGTCGGGCAGTCTTCCGCGTGGGCTGAAACTGGATCCAGAAAAGCATGTAATTATTGATCCGGAATGGAAACAGTTTGCGCTGGATCTGTTCGACCACTTTGAAGCGACCAATAGCAAGCGCGGGACGCTCATGTACTTAAAAGAGAAATACCAGCTTCCCCGGCTCTGCCATGATACCATCGTCCGCAGCCTTCGGAATACTCTGTATAAAGGGGAATACCGTGGAATCAAAGATTTCTGTCCGGCTCTCATTGATCCGGAACGCTTTGACCGGATTCAGATTCTTGCGAAGCGTGATGTCAGGAATAGCCGGACGCGAACATATATCTTCAATGGGCTTCTTATCTGTTCAGACTGCGGGCATAACATGACGTGTCAAACCACCGTCCGGAAACGTGCCGACGGAAAGAAATGTGAGTATCGCGCATACCGTTGTAATCAGCATTATTCTATGCACTGCTGCGACCGTAATAAATCATACCGGGAAGAACTGATTGAAGAAAATATGCTTGCAAATATCCGTCCGGCGCTTGCGGACTACATCGCGGAATATGAGGTTGACGGGGAATGTCCGCAGACAAAGGATCCCGCAGCGGAAGCGAACCGGATCCGGGCGAAACTGAAAAAGCTATATGAATTGTTCCTTGATGATCTGATCGACAAGGATATGTATAAAAAGGAATATGAACAGCTTCAGGCACAGCTTCAGGAATCTAACGCAGCCGCAGCCGTCCCGCATAAGGACGTGAACGCTTTGAAGGAATTTCTTTCGCAGGAATGGGAAGACGTGTATAAGACGTTCAGCTATGAAGAAAAGGCGGCGTTCTGGAAGTCTTTTGTTCAGTCCATAACCCTTCACGAAGACGGTAAAATGGACATTGTTTTTTTATGATGTCCGTTTTACTAAGTCCGCATTTCCCGTGGGTTCATCGGCCAAAAGTAGCTTTGGGCTGCCTACGATGGCCCTGGCAATAGCCACCCGCTGGCACTGGCCGCCGGAAAGCTGATCCGGTCGGTAATCCAGCCGTTCCCCCAGGCCAACCGTTTCCAATGCCTGCCTGGCCAGATTGCGGCGTTCTGCTTTTTTGACTCCCCGATAAAGCAACGGAAGGGCCACGTTGTCCAAAGCAGAGAGCTTTGGCATCAGATGGAAAGATTGGAATACAAAACCAATCTCCCGATTGCGAACCTCAGAAAGCTGGTTGTCGCCGTACGCCGTAATATCCTGTCCTCCCAGCAGATAGCTGCCGGAAGTTGGTGTGTCCAGGCAGCCGATCAGATTCATCAGCGTAGTTTTCCCGGAACCGGATGGCCCCATGATTGCCAGATATTCTCCTTCCTGTACCTGAAGCTCGATGTGCTTCAATACCGAGGCGACCGTCCGCCCCATGGGATAGTCTTTGCAAATATCATGCATTTCCAAAATCATTCTTCCACCACCCCCGCTTCCACGGATTCTTCCGGTGCGTCAGCCGCATCTCCGGCCGCCGGTTGGGATGCCGCATCAAATTCCACACACTTCATACCGTCCTTCAGTTCCTCTGAAGGAAAAGCTATGTAATCCTCTGCTGTCAATCCACTTTCAATCACATAGGCATCTGCATCCTGATTGTATTCCCCAAGGGTCACACTCCGTTTTTCCAAGCGGCCATTGTCGCCTTGCGTCCAAACCCAGGGAGAACCGTCGGCATCGTTGATGTAGTAGGCCGGCAGTTCAAGCTGCGCCTGCCCTTGTTCTGCTTCCTGCCCGTAATCCGGTTCAATATAGACATGCTGGCCCAAAATGAGGCCTTCATCGCTGTCTAACTCGATGTAAAAGGGATATTTGTTGGAGCTGGTTACATCATCAGAAGTTTCCTCACTGGAACTGCCTGCCTTTGAAGCGCTTTCCCAGTCAATTTTAGTAATACTCCCGCTCCAGGTCTGCTCATCCACCCGTGAGCGGATAAGCACTTTGGTTCCTTCCGCCAAGGCGGAAGCGTTCTCTTCATTGACATATCCTTTGATTCGCCAGGTGCCGGTCTCCATAATCGTCATATAAGGCAGGGGATTTCCATTATTGTCGGTGGCGCCTGTTTCATTGATGTTCTGAACCCGTCCGTTGACCGGACTCTTAACTTCCAGATTATTGAGTGCGTCTTCCATCTTCTGAATCTCCTTTTCTTTTAAGGAGATATTATAATTGGTTTCCAGAATCGCAGCATCTGCTTCCTGGATTTCCAAGGTATAAGATAATTGCTGATCGGCGCCGACGGATGCTTTTTCCTTTTCCAGGGCAGTCTTCTCGTTTTGCTTCGCCGTCACGGTATTTTTTAGCTGCTCCAGTTCCAGTCTGGCTTTTTCCAGATTAAATTGTACCTGCTCCATATCGTAAGTAAACAGCACCTGGCCTGCGATGACTTCATCTCCTGCCTGAACCCTGACTTCGGCAATCGTTTTTTCCTCGTCCTTTTTGATTTCAGTCTCGCTGCGGGGATTTACCACCCCGGCAAAACGGTCCACCCGTCCCACGGAGCCAATTCCACAGATCATGGAAACCGATTGAACCGACGCCTCCCCAGCCGGCTGCTTTCCGCATCCGGACAGTATTGACAGCAACAGAACCGCCGCTATAAGAATCATGCTTTTTTTCATATACATCCTCCTCGTTGCTTTAGCCATTCTCTGAACAATAGAAAATACTACTTTCCTATTTTCTGTTGAATATCACTGCACCATTTATTTTATAAATGCTTGTATAGCCTTTGCATCCCGGCGTCCCTTTTCATAGAAACGCTTTACATTTGCGCTTCCCGCTGATACACCGATACAAAGGTCAAATTGGATTCCTTTATCCAGACAGTAATCAAACACTCCGGCAGCATATACGCCTCGCAGACCGCCGCCTACATCTACAATACCGATTTTCATTTTCCTTCTCCTTCCGTTACAATACTCCCCAAACAGCTTCTGCCCTTCAAAAAACTTCTACCTATGCAATATCAATGGGAGGCACCGCATGAGATACCTCCTAAGATATCAACTGCAATCAATCCGATCAGATGCTTGTTTTTCCCCTGCGAAAAGATTTCACCCCCACGATGATGATTGCTATCCCACAAATAGTTCCTAATAATGCTAAAAATCCTATGAGTAATGATCGTTTCATCTGCTTTCCTCCATTCTTTATTCAAACTGGCTGTAATAAAGGGATGCATATGCCCCATTCTTTTTCAGCAGTTCCTTATGATTCCCTTGCTCGATAATATTTCCTTGCTCCATGAACAGAATCATATCCGCATCTCGAATTGTAGAAAGACGGTGTGCAATGACAAAACTGGTTCTTCCGTTCATCAATTTTTTCATTGCCTTGCCAATTTCCGCTTCTGTTCGCGTATCTACGCTGGACGTTGCTTCGTCCAGAATAATTACTGGCGGATTGCAAAGGAATACGCGAGCAATGGTAATCAATTGCCTTTGGCCTACTGAGAGGTTTGCGGCATCGTTATCCAGCATGGTATCATAGCCCTGTGGCATAGTGCGGATAAAGTAATCAACCTTCGCCGCTTTTGCTGCTGCAACAATCTCTTCTCTTGTAGCGTCCGGTTTACTGTAAGCTATATTCTCTGCTACAGTGCCGCCAAATAGCCAAGTATCCTGCAACACCATGCCAAAGTTCTTTCTTAGACCGCTTCGCGTCATTTCGGCAACATTCACATTATCAATTTTGATGTTACCGCCGTTCACCTCATAGAAGCGCATAAGCAGATTGACCAGCGTTGTCTTGCCTGCGCCGGTACTGCCCACCACAGCAATTTTTTGACCGGGTTTCGCTTCAAAGTTGATATTCTTCATCAGCATATGGCCGGGATTGTAACCGAAGCTGACGTTTTCAAAGGCAATGCGCCCTTTTGCCCGTTCCAAAAAAGCCGGATGTACAGGATCAGCAATTTCTTCCTCGTCATCCAAAAGTTCAAAGGTGCGCTTTGCAGAAGCCAAAGCTGACTGAAGGGAGTTAATCATAAAGGAAGCCTCGGTTAAAGGCTCTGCCGTCTGGTTGATATATTGGAAAAACGCCTGCACAACACCTACTGTCATTGCACCGTCCAGCATGGCTTTTCCTGCAATCATTGCAATTACCACATTGGCCAACCGCGTTAGAAGGCGAATCATAGGATTCACACAGTTGGTCAAAAAATCAGCTTTCTGCGCCGCAGCACGGTTTTTTTCTGCGGCCGCGGCGACTTGCTCTGCGCTTTCTGCTTCATGATTGTAAGCTTTAATTACATTTCTGCCGCTGTAATATTCCTCCACAATACCGGTTAGTTTTCCGACCGCTTCCTGCCGTTCCGCAGCACAGCTTAGATTTTTCTTTGCCACAATTCGTGTAATCAGCATACTGACCAACATAAAAACAAGGAAAATACAGGTTAGCGAAATGCTGTAGTAGAACATAACCACTAAAGAACCGATTACTGTTCCAATCGCCACCAATAGCTTTAGCAGACCGGTTTGAAGCACTTCCGAAATCTTATCCAGATCGCTGGTAACACGGCTCAAAATTTCACCCGACTTATTCTGATCGAAGAAGCGCAGCGGCAGGTGGTTCAACTTTCTGGCAATCTGTTTTCGTAGCTCCAGATTCAGGCTCTCCGCCACGTTGGACATCAAATAGGACTGCATATAGTAGAAAATCCAAGTGAAGAGATATTGGAGCGTCAGTTGCGTCAGTTCTCTCCCCATATTTGTCCATGTAATGGAAAACGGCGTCCCATTGTTCCAGGCAGCTTGAATACTTTGCCACAGATGGTCGATAACCTGTGCGCTGTACATCGGATTCCAAATGCTAAATCCGACATAAATAAGAATCGAAACAGAAACAATTGCAAGCCGAATACGCTGGCCTTTTAGTTGGCTGAACAGCCGAACAATGGTGCTTTGATTGTTCTTTTTTAAAGTTTGGTTCATACTTCCTGCGCCTCCTTTGTCTGGGATTCGTAAATTTCCCGGTATACCGGACAGTTTTGAAGCAGCTCATCGTGGGTTCCAATCCCAACTGCCTGCCCCTCATGTAAAACAATAATCTGGCTTGCGTGCTGAATGGTGCTGACACGTTGTGCGATGATAAGCACGGCGGCTGTTTTTGTTTCAGATGCCAGTGCTTTTCTAAGCGCCGTGTCTGTCTTAAAATCCAAGGCCGAAAAACTGTCATCAAAAATGTATAACTCCGGTTTCTTTACTAATGCGCGGGCAATGGAAAGCCGTTGTTTTTGCCCGCCGGAAAAGTTGGTTCCGCCCTGAGCCACAAAAGAATTTAGACCGTCTGGCAAGGAACGAATGAAATCGCCGACCTGCGCAACATCGGCTGCGTGCAGCAGTTCCGCCTCACTGGCGTTTTTATTGCTGTAGCGAAGATTTTCTGCAATGGTGCCGGAAAACAACCACGCTTTCTGCTGCACATAGGCTAAATGGTTTCGCAGGTGATTCTGGGTCATTTGGCGAATGTCTGTGCCGTTTAGGCAAATGGAACCCTTTGTAACGTCATGAAAACGCAGAATAAGGGAAGCTATCGTAGATTTTCCGCTGCCGGTTCCGCCAATAATCGCTGTTGTTTCCCCGCGTCGGCAAACAAAATCCAGATGGCTGAGCGTATTTGCTTCCGCATCAGCAAAACGGAAAGAAACATCCCGGAATGTTAATACTTCGTCCCCTTGTTGAATGGACTCTGCCGGATCTTCTGTAACCATATCCTGGATTTCCGGCGAGTGCTCTAAAACTTCTCGTACACGATTGCAGCACTCCAAAGCGCGGGGCATAGACAGCAGAACCATCTGCGCCATCATCAAGAAAAACAATACCATCATGGCGTATTCAATCACTGCGGTAATATCTCCGATTTGGAGACTACCCGTGCTGATTCGCCCGCCACTGAGCCAGTAAACGATAACAATAAAGAGATTGATGAAAAGGAAGGACAATCCATCCAGATTGGCATAGCGTCGGTTTGCCTTAATGGAAGTTTCCGCGTAGTTAGAAAAAGCATCGCCCATCCGGTTTTCCTCACGGTTTTCATTATTAAAAGCGCGCACAACACGAACTCCCGTAATATTTTCCAAAAGAATTGTCGTCATGCGATCCAGCAATTTTTGCAGCTTCTGGAACAAAGGTGCAGCACTTCGCATAATCAGGAGTGCCAAAATTAGAACAACCGCTACAACCGCCAGCAAAATAAACCCGATTTGGACATTCAAGCTGAATGAAAGTGTCAATGCCAAGACAAAGATAATCGGAACCGGAAGCACCATCTGAATAAAGCTGGTCAGAGCATATTGGATGGTTGTAATATCCGATATGGTTCGGGTGGTAATGGACGCGGAACCAAAATGCCGGAAGTCGTAAATAGAAAGTTTTAGTGACTTATTGTAGATGGCAACCCGCATATCTTTGCTTACCCGCGCAGATAAAGTAGCGCAAGCATAACCGCCAAGGATGGCGCACAAGCCTGACAATACGGAGGCGGCCGCCATTTGCAACCCGGTATTCAGAAGCATTTCAAAAGAAGCGCCGGAAGTACCCTGGTTCAACATCTGTGCGGCCAACGTGGGAATAAATAGCGCACCCGCTACATCAATAATTAAAAGTAGAATCGTAAGGACACACAGCTTTCGATGTGGTCTTAAAAATTGCAATATCAGTTTCATAATCTTATTTCCTTTCAAATCATAGTTCTTTCAAAGAGACATAAAAAGTGCGCCCGATCATGATAGTCGAGCGCACTCGATACCTTCTCTGACTACATAATTGCGATTATGCGTCCTCCGGCATGATCTATTGAAATAATTTTGCGATTACTGGCACGATTTTCTTTATGGAATGGCGGCTTGTATTGATGCACATGTCATAGTTCAGCTTATCTCCCCACTTTTTCTCTGTGTAAAATTCATAATATTTCGCCCGGTTTCTGTCAATCTCCAGAATGTGTTGTTTTAACTCTTTGTCAGTCAGATGTTCCTGTTCCGGAGCCTTCTCCCGACAACGAGCCATTTTGCTTTCCAAATCCGCGTATACGAAAATCCGAAATGGGTTCTTTTCTTGCAGAATATAATCCGCACACCTTCCAATAATCACGCAATCTGCTTTTTCAGACAGTTCCAGAATCAGTTCTCTTTGCTCCCGATACAGTGTATGGCTCTGCTGCAAAACAGGATTCACAGTGGGATAGAAGCTTCGCCCAATGTGTATGGGAAACAACGCGATAGGTTTGTGTTCCGTGATGTGCTGTACGTATTGCTCAGACAAGGCCGTCCTCTTTGCAATCTCCGTAATGATTTCCTGGTCGTAGTAGGCAATTTTCAGTTCTTCTGCCAAACGCCTTCCCAACTCTCGGCCTCCGCTGCCAAATTCCCGTCCGATAGTAATAATTTTGTTCATAATACCCGCTCCTTTTCATTATCTAATTTATAGACGATGCCATTTCTTTCCGCATACTTCAGTAGTACAACTGCGATGACCAGGCTGACTGCTTCCGCAATTCCCGGTGTAAACCATACGATGCTTCCTCCAAACAGAGTGGACAGCAACAAAATGCTGGCAGAATTCAAAGCAATACAGCGGAATACCGCAATCGTAATCGCCTGCGCTGTTCTTTTGGTGGAATACAGATAGGAAGAAATCATCAAATTCAATGCGATAAACAGGAAGCACCATGCAAACTTCGGCAAAGCTTCCGCCGCAATATCTGCCAATACCGTATCTGGATTAAACAGTGCGCAGATATACCTCCCGAAAAAAGATGACAGCATGTATATTACAATGCTTGCAATAAAGTTGAGGCGTAGTCCCGCACGGAAATAGTATTTTAGGTTATCTGTTTCCTTTGCTCCGTAACTTTGTCCGAAAAGCGGTTGCACGCCCTCTGATACGCCAAGGAAAATTCCAATTGCGAAGGACATAATGTAAGACATAACACTGAAAGCCGGTACAGCCGCGTCGCCCAAGGTTTGCAACAACATGCGATTCATGCACAAGGTCGTAATCGGCGTTCCAAAATGTGTAATCATCTCTGGGAGTCCACGCGCAATCGCTTCGCCCCAAACTTTAAAATCAGGTCGAAACTTTCCAAACCTAAGAACTCCTTTTTTTCTGATAAAATGAAACAGCAGAATCAAGAAACTTACCAACTGTCCAAGACCTGTAGCGATAGCCGCGCCTTTAATTCCCATCTGAAGCGGGAATACGAGTAGCCAGTCTAAAACAATATTGATAACTGACGCGATTACAACCGCAACGCTGACTAATCCTGGTGCGCCATCGTTTCTGACAAATCCCTGCATACAGACGCTCATCAAAAAGGGTAGGGAGAACATGCTGTAGTAAAAAATGTACTCTGCGGTCATTTCCAGAAATGTACCGTTTGCTCCGCAGATTTGCGCAATCTGAGTTGCAAACAGCATACCTGCAATCATTAAGACTGCGCCAATCACGGCTGATGCCGTCAACGAATGGCGGAATACTTTATTTGCCGCTTTTTCATCCTTTTCGCCCAAATAGATTGCTGTCATGGTAATGCCGCCGATGGTCATAAGCATTCCCAGAGCCGTTATGATCATGACGTAGGGCATTGCCAGATTCACCGCGCCAAGCCCTTCTTTTCCCACGCCCTGTCCTACAAAAATCCCGTCTACAATTGTATACAGGAAACTGCTACAAGAAGCCAAAACCGTAGGTATCACATAACTAAATAGTTTTTTGGTTCTTTGTGTTGACATCAAATTTCCCTCCTGCTTGCCGGATCATGGCAAGACTTCTAATTATATCGTTGTTTTATTTCTTCCTGCATGAAAACAATATAGTTTCGCAGGAATTCCTCACAAGGCCTACCGCCTTGAGGGCCCATTTTATACAAAACACGTTTTTCCACCTGAAGCAGTGGATATATATTTTTCTGAATAAACTCTGTTCCAGTCTCGGTCAGCTTTATCAGCTTTGTCCGGACTGTGTTAGGAGCGTATTCCAGATAAATATACCCGTTTTGGCAAAGCACCTGAACAGCAGAATTTACGGTCTGTTTTGGAATTGATAATTTTGATGCAATGCACTGCTGTGAGCATGGGCATGTTGAAGTACATAGTACGTACAGTACCCAAAAAGCACTTTCAGACAATCCCATGTCAGCCGCAATGTTTCCATATAATACGCTGATTTTTTTAATTTCTCTGAACAGGGCATTGTTATCCTCCAAGCAACATCCTCCTTTCTGCATAGAAAATGCGCCCGGTTATCTTCCAATAACCGGGCGCACCCGACATCTTCCCTTCGACTAGGATAAAGCGACCGCTTTATCGGACCATTGCGATGGTCAGTCCTCCGATGACACTATTTCTGTTTTCAAGATATGGTCCATAGCTTCTTGAACCATACTGCCGTACTTTTTCGTAAGATGTATCAGTTGTTTTCTCTCCTGCTCATCCAGTATTTCCCATGCCTGCTGTTCCATCTTGCACAAGGGTTCAATATAGCGCGCTGTAAACCGCCTTCCTTTTTCTGTAAAAGACGCCACTTTTGTGCGCAGATTATTCTCCAGCGGCTCCAGCCTGACCAGATTCTTC
Source organism: uncultured Lachnospiraceae bacterium (assembly GCA_958426095.1). Lineage (GTDB taxonomy): Bacteria > Bacillota > Clostridia > Lachnospirales > Lachnospiraceae > Frisingicoccus. Next base: position 4,441 of record CATZYB010000028.1, on the reverse strand, counting down.
TTTACGAGCAGCTTAAAAGCCGAATTTACCGTTTGCCTGTTTAAAACAAGCATATCACTGATTTCACTTTGTGTAATAACTCCATTGTGCATCATCAGCAGCGACCAGAATTCTGGTTCTGTCAACCCGCATCTTTTCGCAAATACAGCATATATCTTGTCGAACTCCGTAGCAGCAAGACGGTAAGTATCAACCGAATCATCGGAAAAAATGTTTTTCTCCATTCAGGCCCTCCTCCAATTATCCAAAAACAGATTGTCCAAAAATGGACATTTAAAATATAACAGCTTCCCATGAGATTGTCAATAGGCTGTACAAAATTTTTTATGAATGTTTTTGCTCTTGCCAAAATCGTATTTCTGCTTTCAATCATATTCCTAAATAGCCTTTCTCCACTTTGACAGAACTTCTTCTTGTTTTGAAAAAAAGAAAGCAGGGAATCTTTGAAAGTTACCTGCTTAATAGTACCGTCAATAAACGGTCGATATTCGATTTACCCTTCATAACTTCCCAAACAGCTTGTTTTTGGAAATACCGTCAAGGTAATAAACATCTCAATTCCAATACCGGGTTAGAAAAATAGTAGTTTCCCGTGAAGAGTTCAGTTTCGATCACATATTGAATCTGGTCTTCTGTGACATATTCAGGAACCCAGTCCCATATGCGTTCTATGCAGCTTTCTTCCACCATTTTACATAAATATCGTCCCGATGGAATGTGAATAATCTCCGGATACTTAGAGCGTTCTTCCTGTGATATAAACACATCAACAAAAAGAAACTGCTGCCATTGTCCATGGACTCGCATGAGAAGATTCCCAACCGTATTACCAAGATGCAGCCCATGACGATGAATTTCCAGAATCAGCTTCTTTGTCAACTTTCTGGATTCATCACAAACTTGTTTTCCTTTATAGGGTATAGTCCAGCAATCCCGCCCTGGCAGGACATATTCTGCTGGCTGACTGTTTTTAAAACTGGATTCGGAGCGTTCAATTTCTGTCTGCATCATCTTCAGACGGGTAAGACGTTCCTGCATTACTCTTATTTTTTTCTGCAGAATATCTGCGCCTTGTTTCACCAAATCCGCATAACAGATATGCGGTGTATTTTCATTCGCAAATTCATGAAATCGTTTCAGCGGAATATCCAGTTCTACACAGAACTGAATTGCATCTACTACTGCGGTCTGGCAAAAAGAGTAATACCGATATCCCGAATCTGGATCAACAAAGGTGGGCGTTAAAATTCCCAAACTGTCATAATACCGAAGCGCCTTAATATGTACTCCCGTTATTTTTGAAAGCTCGCCGATGGAGAGCAGATTTTTCTTATCCATATAAACATCCTCTCTTGACTCTCCTATTGAGGGAGGGTTTATCATAATATAGCATGGGAGAAAAAGTCTGTCAATATGATAACAATACAGTGGGCTGTAGGAGGATATATGGATCTTCAAAAAGATAACATTCGTAAAATATACTTTAAATATCTTTTTCCGAGTTTATTCAGCGGTTTGATCATGAGCATCTATTCCCTCGTAGATATGATTGTGGTCGGTCAATATGAGGGCGCAGCAGGAACGGCGGCTCTGGCGTGCATCGCACCGTTCTGGACATTTTTCTGTTGTCTGAGTGTCCTGTTTGGAAATGGCGGCGCAGTTTTGTTTAGTGTAGCAAAAGGAGAAGGAAATGAAACTGACAGCAAGAGGGCCTTTACGGTTTCCTTTCTTTTAATCTGCGTTGTATCTGCAGTCGTATGGCTTGCTATTCTCCTGTTTGACAGGCCTCTTTTACAGCTCTTTGGAGCAGATGATTCTTTGATGCCACTGGCTCTGCGGTACATGCACTGGCTGAAGCTCGGAATACCGCTGTGGCCCATTGGCTATTTCCTTGGAATGTTTGTCCGCAATGATGGTTCTCCTACATTGGTTGGTATAGCGACAGTTTGCGGCGGTGTATTCAATATCTTTGGAGACTTTTTCCTGACCTTTACTTGTGATATGGGAATTGAAGGAGCTGCCATTGCAACAGTAGCCGGGCAACTCATTGTGTTTATCATCCAGCTTACGCACTTTTTCTCAAAAAATAACACAGTAGCCTTTACAAAAATCAAGGATTTCCTGAATCAGAGCAAAGCGATTATATCCGTTGGCTTTTCCTCTTTCATATGTTCTGTAGGAATGGGCGTTATGGTTATTCTGTTCAATAACCAGATCATGCATTATTTTGGCAGTAATGAGTTGGCTGTGTATGGCGTAGCAAGCAACATCTTCACATTGATCCAGACGTTCAGCTACGGCATTGGCAATGCGGCACAGCCGATTGTGGCAGAAAACCTCGGCGCAAAGAAGATGGAACGTGTGAAACAGACAAGACGGCTCGGCAGTCGTGTTGCTGTGTGCATCGGCCTGATCGCTTTAACACTTACTCTGTTACTGCCGACACAAATCACGAACCTATATATGAAAGCATCTGGTGAGGTGCTAACGATTGCTCCGCCAATTCTCCGACAGTATTTCATTTGTCTTCTGTTTGTTCCTTTTAATGTTTTCGTCACCTATTATCTGCAGGCAGTAAAGAAAGTTAAAGAATCTATTTTCATTTCACTTTTACGCGGTTTTATTTTGAGCGGCATCTTTGTATATCTGTTCCCTATTGTTTTTGGAATGAATTCTTTATGGAGTGTGATGTTTACAGCCGAATGCATAACGGCCGCTTTTGCTGTTTTTCTTCTGCGGAAAATTTAAACTAACTTCTGGCGAATTTTTGCAACATCCCTATTGACTCTCCTATTACGGGATACTTTATACTGTTTTCGGTTATGATAAAGATAAAAAGTCGCTCTCCCAATAGAGAAATGTGATTGCCTGTTGGATAGGCTCTGGCAGGCAATCTATTTTGATGGCTAGTTAGATTCTGCTAACCAAATAAGGATATTGCCTGCTCTTAAACCCTGACAGACAATTTATTTCAGCCGAAGGTTAGTAATAGCTAATGAAGGGCACATACTAATTATTTACAAGGAGGAACTAGTTTGAAAAAAATGGTTCTTAGCCACCGAAGGTCGCGCTTTACTTCAATTCAAAAGAGAATAAGTCTGAGTATCTTATTTGCCGCTCTGATTCTTATTTCTTTGTTGATTGGAGTAGACAGCAATGTGAATATCGGCAATTTACTGAAATTGGACGCAGCGGCATGGCAGATCTTTTGTGTCAGCCGGTTACCGCGAACGATTGCCATTGTTTTAACTGCATCAGGATTGAGCGTATCTGGTTTAATTATGCAATCGCTCAGCAACAACAAATTTATGTCTCCATCGACCTCTGGTACAACGGATGCTGCCATGCTTGGCGTATTGTTATCCTATTTGGTTTTAGGAAACCAGACACGCCCGGTGCAGATGCTGTTTGCTTTTGTTTTTGCTTTAACTTCCACGATTTTATTCATGATGATTCTTAGTAAAATCAGACTGCGTGATGCTGTCTACATACCCCTGATTGGCATGATGTATGGAGGTATTATCAAAGCCTTGGCAAATGCGATAGCCTATCATACAAATGCTTTGCAAACCCTGTCGAAAATAGGGCTGGGTACATTTAATCGTTTCACCAGCTTCAATATGCTTTATCTTGTACTGATCCCGCTTATACTGGCGGTGGTCTATGCTACCAGTTTCAGCATTGCAGGTATGGGCGAAGATTTTTCCAAAGGAGTGGGGCTTCAATATAAAAAAGTTGTTTTCCTTGGACTTTGTGTAATCGCTGTAATCAGCGCCGCAACCTTTGTTACAGTAGGGCCAATCTCTTTTGTAGGTTTAATTATTCCCAATATGATTACAGCATTCTATGGAGATGATGTAAAGAAATCCATTTTCGATGTCATACTGCTTGGTTCCATTTTTGTTTTGATTTGCGATATTTTCAGCAGGCTGATTATCTACCCCTATGAGCTGGCAGTCAGCTTTACTATCGGCATAATAGGCGGCATCATCTTCTTGATTATTTTGTTCAGGAGGGTACGACATGGAAAATAAAAAAGCAGCAGTTGGAAAATTCATATTATTAACTGCGCTGATCCTATTATCCGTTGGACTGTACATATACGCAAGGGTGTTTGCCAAAGCGATTGATTCCAATATAGAACTGACATTCCCCGTTGCTCTTCGAATTCTAAGCAGAAGTGGAGCCAGTCTTTTAGGAATGGTAGTCAGTGCTACTCTGATTGCGGTTGTAAGTCTTGCTTTTCAGACGATCACAGAAAACCGGGTATTGACGCCGAGTATGTTGGGATTCGATTCCGTATTTCTGGCAACACAATCGATTCTGGTGTTTTTCGCCAGCAATATAAAAGCGATAGGCAAGTTATTTGCAAATCCCTATTGCAATTTTTTTATCACGACCGGCGTGATGCTGGTTATTTCTATGCTGATGTACAGTATCA
>CATZYB010000027.1 GCA_958426095.1 uncultured Lachnospiraceae bacterium | reverse complement strand
TGGAACTGGACAACCGTAAAATCCAGAACTGGGACTGGCGGCACAGGGAGTTTAACGAGGTATGGGAGGAAACTTTGCAGAGGCGGGCGCTAAGGCTCCCGAAAAGCCTTGACGAGCTTCTCCTTGACGCAGAGAGGGATGAGCTTCTCTATCAGGAGATTGACGCACTTCCCGAAACACAAAAGCGGCGTTTCTTGCTTCACTATGACTGCGGCTATACCTACCGCATGATTGGCAGGATGGAGGGCTGTTCAGCGAGGGCGGCGCAACAGTCTGCCGCCCTTGCAAAAGAAAAAATAAAGACACAAATGAAAAAATACCTTTGTGCCTAACAGTTTGATAACACCCTTGTATCTTCGTATATGAGGGTATTCCTACATACAGTATCCTGCCCTGCTTTCAGAACGTATGAATAAAATCCCTGTCCACAGGGCATACTAAAAAGTTTGCGCTAAATCTTGACAGCCATATCCTCGCTATGGTATTCTGAAATACCCGTGAGGGAGTTTTTTAATTCTCGACACGATTGAGAGATTTGAAGATTGAAAATCACATAAATAAGCCAATTGGAAGTCAGCCAATGGAAAGGAACTGACCGCCGCCGAAAGTATGCTGCTTTTTTCGGTTGGTGTATGCAGCAAGGGTTTTGAATTTCAAAGCCGTTACATAGCATTGCGATTTTGGACAGGAGGGAAATCCCCCTGCCATTCGTGATGCCGTGTGGCGGCTTTTTTGTATGCCTGAAATCAAAGGAAGAAATCATACCCTGAACGGAGGTGGAGAAACATAGGATTTTCTTTTCGGCGGGTAAAGACAGGTATGGAAGAAGTCGGCTGCACAGAAAGTTGCCCTGCCATACAGGGTTCCCGAAAAGTCGTCAGACTTTTTGGGAAAAGGATGAGCAGTGAAGTGAGCGATTTTCCGTGCCTGCACGGAAATGAGCGATACGGAGCTTGTGACGACGTGTCCACAGGGATAGCGAGCATCGGATTGTGTCAACCACAATCCCCGTCCATGCCGCTTGCGGGCATGGACAGACTCAGGGGACACCCCTGTATACCCCGATAAGAATGAAATTCAAGACTGGAGGATTCAGAAAAATGAGCAGAGAAAAAGCAGAAAAAGTAAACGTATCTTTCCGATTGACCGAGGAAGAAAGTGAAAAATTAAAGCAATGTGCCGCCGCTTGCGGCATATCCGTTGCAGAATTTATGCGGCAGTTATGCAGGGGCAATGCTCCGCAGCCACAGCCGCCGAGAGAGTTTTGGGAGCTGCTGAACGCTCTTTACGAGGTACACGCCGCCTTTCAAACGTGCATCCCTTACTATCCCGCCGCCGCAGAAACCTGTAAAGAGATTGAGGATTTTATATTGGAATTACAGCAGACATTTACCGCTCCGCAGCGTTTTGATGTAGCAAAACTGATTGAAAAAGGGGCAGTCTGATATGGCGACAACAAGTTTATGGCACATCAAAGGGCGGTTAAAAGACCTCATTGATTATGTGGAAAATCCAGAAAAGACCGTGCCAAGTGATGACTTGCAGGACTTCCTTAATGTGTTCTCTTATGTGCGGAATCCAGAAAAAACAGATAATGGCGAGTATGTTTCCGCTGTCAACTGTCTAAAAGAAACCGCTTTGGAGCAGATGATTCTGACAAAAAAGCAGTACCAGAAGTCGGGCGGATATATTGCATGGCACGGCTACCAGAGTTTTAAACCGAACGAAGTCACACCCGAACAATGCCATGAAATCGGCTTGAAACTGGCAAGGGAAATGTGGGGCGACAAATATCAGATTATCGTTACCACCCATCTTGATAAGGAACACCTGCACAATCATTTCTGTTTTAATTCTGTTTCCTTTATAGATGGGCGGAAATATGATTATTCAAAATCAGAACAGAAAAGATTGCGTACTGTATCAGACAGGCTATGCAGGGAATACGGATTATCGGTCATTGAACACCCAAAGAAAGCCCCGTCCAGACCGCTGTATCTGGATGAAAAAAGCGGAAAGCCGACCCGATATAACGTCTATCTGGAGGACTTGGTAGAGGCAATCAGCGGCAGCCGTGATATGCCGCACATGATGAAATATCTGATTGATAAAGGCTACGAGATTGATTTTACAGGCGCACACTGGAAAATGAAGCTGCCGCAGTACGAACATTTCACACGGTTAGACACCCTTGACGGACGATTAACACCAGAATTTATCCGCAGCCGTTTAGGGACGAGGGCGAGATACGGGAATTACAAAGCAAGGATTTCCTACTCCCCATATATGCCAGAACAGTACAAAAAGGCATGGCGACCACACCAGAAAACCACAGGCATCCTTGCCCTTTATTACTACTGGTGCTATCAGTTGGGGATATTTCCAAAGGGTACGGATTACAAGCCGACAAGCCCGCTGATGAAACAGGAACTTCGGAAACTGGACGAGATTACCGCACAAGTGCGGTATATGTCGGCTCATAACATCTCCACCCTCTCCGATTTACACGCCGACAGAGATAACAACCAGACGGAACTGGACGGGCTTACGGATTACCGGCGGCACTTGCAGAACAGGATACGCAGAGCCTTACCAGCCGAAAAAGAAAAACTTCGGGAAGAAAAGCAGGGCGTGACAGCACAGATAACGGAGCTTCGCAGGCGGTTAAAATATGCCGCCGCCATTGAAAAACGCTCTGCCCATATCGACGACTGTTTAAATCAAATCCATGATACTCTGGAAAATCAACGGTCAAATCCGAGTACCAGAACGGGCAGCACAGACCGCAGAAGGGAGGAATTGCAGAGATAATGAAACATTCAAAAAGTGAAATCCTATCTATTTTGGAGGAACACAAAGACGCTCCTATGGTAAATCCCAACAAGGTTTATCCCCCGCTCCCGCCTGTTGAAAATGTGGCTCCGCTTGTCCGTATCCCAGAAAAGATGTGCTTTACCGAGAAAATCGGCGGCACGGAATATACGGTCAGCGCCCATTTCCGAGAGGGAGGGCGTGACCTGCTCAGTATGCTCACAGGGATTTTTCATCGGAACATCTCTGGATTTGAGTACGGATATAACGATTTGGAGGGCTGTGATGATGAAAAATAAAAAACGGGCGGAGAATTATTACTTTAAAGCGTTGAAGTTGGCAGGCAGATATGGTACAATGTATCTACACTCCACAATACGGTATCTGCTGTCGGAAAGGAGCATCTTATGATAAGACAGCAGGAAGAAATCACAGCCCTCTATTGCAGGTTAAGCCAAGACGACGGACGGGAGGGCGAGAGCAACAGTATTGTAAATCAAAAAGAATATCTATTGAAATACGCTAAGGAGCATGGTTTTCCCAATCCAAAATACTATGTGGACGACGGTTTCACAGGCACGAATTTTGACCGTCCCTCTTTTAAGGAAATGTCGGCAGATATTGAAAAAGGGCTTGTGAAAACAGTCATCGTCAAGGATTTGTCCCGTTTCGGCAGGAACTATATAGAAGTCGGTTCCTATTCTGAAATCATCTATCCCGAAGCGGGCGTGCGGTTTATCGCCATCATGGACAATGTGGACACAGGCAGCCTTGAAAGCAATGAATTTGCCGCCTTTACCAATTTGTTTAACGAGTGGTATCCCAAAAGCACGAGCAAAAAGGTAAAGGAAGTCAAGAAAGCGAAAGGGCTTGCAGGCGAGCATTTAGGTGCGCCGCCCTACGGCTATCTGAAAAATCCAGACGATAAGAGCCGTTGGTTGGTGGACGAAGAAGCGGCGGCGGTTGTCCGCAGGATATTTTCCCTCTGTATGCAGGGAAAAGGGATGTCAGCCATTGCAACAATCCTGTGGGAAGATAAGGTGCTTACCCCGTCAGCCTACAAAGCGTCAAAGGGTATTGGCGTTGCAAAGGTGTCGGAAAATCCGTACAACTGGGAAACATCTATGATTGCGTCCATTCTGGAAAATGTAGCGTATATCGGCGTGACGGAAAGCTTCAAATCCACCCGTTTAGGCTTTAAGAGCAAGAAGCGTATCCCCACCGCCAAAGACAGAAGGGCTTATATTGAGGGCGCACACACACCGATTATCGACAAGGATGTGTGGGATAAAGTGCAGATGATACGGGGAAATAAGCGCAGACCGACCAAGGGCGGCACGACCAGTATCTTTTCAGGGCTGCTTTATTGTGCGGATTGCGGGGCGAAATTAAGCCTTGCCACCGCCAACGGTTATACGCACTTCCGCTGTTCACAGTATAAGCGCACAAGCCGTTCCCAGAACTGTACGCAGCACTATATACGGGAAGAAGTCCTGTATCAGTTAGTGTTAAAACAGTTACAGCATTTCCAGTCCTATTTACAACAGTTTGAACGGGTATTTATCCGACAGCAGATTGACACGACCCTTGCAGAACGGAGGTTTGAACTCTCCGAAAAGCAGAAACGGATAGAAAAGGACGAAAAGCGGATAAAAGAACTTGACCGTCTGTTCCGTAAAATCTATGAGGATAATGTCAATGGGAAGTTAAGCGATGAACGCTTTTACAAGCTGTCCGATGGATATGAAGCGGAGCAGAAGCAACTGGAACAGGAAATCGAAATGCTGACCGCTGAAGTCAGCGAAGCGGATACGGAAGTGACCAATGTTGCCAAGCTGATAGCCGTTACCAAGAAATATACCCGCATTGAGGAACTGACGCCCGAAATCCTTAACGCCTTTGTGGATAAAATCGTAATCCATGAGCGTGTGAAGCAGGACGGGAAACGGACGCAGGCGGTTGACATCTATTATTCTTATGTCGGGATTGTGGATGTTCCCACCGACGAGGAAATGCGGGCAATGGAACGGGAATATATGCAGCGTACCAATCTACAAACAGCCTGAATACAGGCAAAGGCAGGAGAAAATCTGTACTTCTGCCCATACATATCAATTTTTATCCCTATCTGGTTTAACCCATGTATTGTAATCCTACAGAAAACGGGCAAGAAGATTTTCAAAATCTCTTGCGTCCGGCTGCCAGATATGCTATATTGAAAATAGAAAAAGAGGAAGCCAGAGAAGCGGCTACCCTCAACAATGAATTACTTAACTTACGTTAAGCCGTCACTATTGGTAGTAGTGGCGGCTATTTTCGTTTCCCCTTGAATATCTGATAGCACAGACCAACAAGGGTAACAATGAATATTCCAATCTGAATCAAATCAGAGTATGTAACACACATTGGCAACGCCCTCCTTTCTTTCGTCTGGAGGGTTAGCCCCTCCGATAAAAGAGGGTAAGCCGCCCGGCTCTCTGGTTTCCCACGTCTCAAAGTATAGCACATGTTTTCTTGCCCAGCAATCAGAACCTGCTCCTTTTTTAGGGTCTGCAAAATCGGCAATATTATATAACCCAAGTGATTCTGCGTACTAAAAAACAGCCATCAATAACGGTGGCTGTTTTTTATATAGCTATTGTAAATCACTTGTATTAATTTCTTCCAAAACGACTTCTATATATTTTACCCAATCATAAGTTCCCTGTTTCATAATATTAGAAACTAAATTGTAAGAATATAATATAGACAAAACAATCATACAGAACCACATAAAGCATGCTATACTATTTTTTCCATAAACAATTGAAAAAGCATTTGCCATGAATGTAAATATTGGTAAAGCTAATAACACCAATGCAAAGTCTTTTCCTTTATCATCATATGCTCTAACAAGTGCTTTCAATTTTAAAAACTTGTTTCTATCGTTTCCAACATAATCTTGTACTTTTGTTCTTGTACACACAATTTCTTCAGTATGATAGTTTTTTCTAATTTCACATCGTTTCATTTCTTTACACAATCTTGTTAAATCGTTCATATTAATACCCCTTTTCTAATTTTAAGATTATGTGAAATTATACCGTTCCAACCATCAATATTCAATTATTAATTTCCTATAAAGCCACTCTTTTTCATGCAAAAAATGAAATTTCTCCGGAGCCATAGCCACATCCTCGTACTCCATTTAAAAAATCATTGAGAATTGACTGGGATACTACAACCAAAGAATCATCGTTTTGGCAACGTAACGTTACCATTTATTTTTTTGAAATCCTCATAAAACCGCTTATTTCCTGGTATTTTTCAACTTTGCTTCTGCAACCGCTTGTTATTCGTTTGTATTGGAAATTCATTGCAATCGTTCACTAAAAATGTTATTTTCCTAATACCGCCAATTCAACCTCACTGGTCCATGTTCTGTTAAAGGTTTCAACCCCTATATGATAACTATACTGTTCCATGTACGGCCGGAGCTTGTTGGCTCTGGATGGCTTTCTAAGCTCCCTCAGAGCCTTCATTTCCACTTGTTTTGCCTGGTCCGGTGTGCCGCCAATCATTTCTCCGACTTTCTCCAAAGTAAGTTCACCTTTGAATCTGGCCCTAATAACTGCCGACTGCTGCCCTGGTAATTCATCCACCATTGGCCAAAGGATACCTTTCAGCGCTTCCCTGTCGGCTTCCTCAATGATATCATCTTCTATCCCTTCACATCCCGGCAGCAGCTCTCCAAGAGTTATCTCATCGTCTCCGGCGGGTGTCTCTGTGCTTGATATATGGCCCCATTGGGCATCTTTTTCCAATGCCTTGACCTCTTTATAGGATACGCCTAAAATCCTGGCCAATTCGTAGATTTCCGGTTCTCTGCCATACTCTTTCCGGAAATCACTTCGAACCCTCTGATATCTCCAGATATCCGTCTGGCGATTGACCGGTATGCGTACCGTACCGTTATTTTGAATATACCGGGTCATGGTCTGCCTTATCCAGTAACCGGCATAAGTCAGGAAGTTGCCGCCCTGGCCAGGCTTATAACCGTCAACAGCCTTACACAGACCAATGTAACCCTCCTGGATTAAATCATCCTCTTCGGCCAGTTGGCTGTATTTCCGGGCCATCTGGCCAATAAATCCCTGATTCTGCTGCCAGAGCTCAGCCATATTCTCGGCCACGTCAATTCCGGCTTGTATTCTGTTTACCAGTTCTTCATTGGTCATGGCCCCACTCCTCGCACTTGTTATTCTACTCAACTAACTGAAGATTATCATCCAGATTTTTCAATGCTTCCTGAAGCCATCCGACAGACATCAGGACACCATAGTTATTATTGGCACTGACAGGACGAATAAATTTTCTGACATTCTTCCGTAACTTTTCAAATACTTCCAGATTATCTTCCAGAGACGGCGGAATATACTGAGAAAGCACGGCGCCATTCTCCTTCCCCATCGGTAATGCCATACGAATAGATTTCATGGACAACGCATCATCCTTATAAGCAGCAATAACATTTTTAAAATCATCCTCGGACAAAATACCCTTTTCAATCATCTTTAGCACATTAACCAAACCGGCCTGATAGCCTGGATCGCGAAGATTGTTCACTGTATTTTCCTGATTTTTACTTTTAAGATATTCTTCAGCCTGACTGATGATCTGCAAACCTCTTTCCTGATATATTTCAGCTGTTGCCTGAAATTCCGCATTAATCTCTCTTACCCGATTCTCTAATCCCTGGGGTGTATAATTTCCACCTTCAGCCGTCTCATTAATCTGCTTAATCGCTGAATTAAGATTATTCTGATATACTGTAACAACGCTCTGCAGCTCACTCTTAAAACTCATTATTTTCTTCCTCCATTTTTATTTTACAATCACTACATTTACCGCTTTATTACCCTTTTCTGTCGGTTCAACCCAATAACTGACCTTCTGCCCTGCTTCCAAAAAACGAAATCCATTCATAAGCACATCGCTCTGATGAACAAAAACATCTTTTCCGTTTTCGCCGGCAATAAATCCATAGCCTTTTACTGGATCAAACCACTTCACTACGCCCTGCTGCATTATTTCACTACTCCTTCCTATTTTCCCTCACCAAATAAAAAAGCGCCGAAACAGATTACTCATTCATGAATAAACTATTCCCGCGCCCTATGGCTTCCAGGACAGAACCTGGGGTACTTTAATATTTTATTTACAGAATCATTATAACATAATGGGTGGGGGTAGGCAATTAAATCTCCCTTATTTATGCGGTTCGTCGTTTCTTTCCAACTCCAAAACCAAATGATACGTTATATATTACAAGAAATTGTCTCCATACTCTTCACTATAAAAGGTGACAAAACAATTAAGCTATTCCTTATTATCGAATCATTTCCTCGCTTATTGTCCTTTACCCTTTGAGCGGAATACTGACATTATGTATTTATACATAACTATAGCAAGTTTTATCGTTTATTACAATCTACTAACTAATAAATCAATGGCTTCATCGCACTTAGTTAAATTTTCTCTATTAATCGGCGTTCTTCTTCCCAAAATATAATGATTTCCTGTTTTCACTTTTGAAAACGGCTTTCCTTCTGCAAATGCAACTACTCCCGTAGTCTGGAAATCTCTAATTTCAACAATGCCACTATTAATTATATCAAAATCAAAAATATTCCTATTCTCTGCCATAACCTTTTGAACATCCTCATCTATCGACATCAAAACAGATCTATATGCTGAGGAAGCACCTCTCATATACTGTGTTAACCTATTTTTTGCAATTGTATGAACTTTAGGAAGCGGTCTGCCCATCTGTTTTAGTTTAGTAGCAAACGAATATAGCCTATATATTTCTGACTGCATTTCCACTCCGTATACTAAAGAAAAAACATTTTGCAACGCTCGCCTTGAAGAATCATCCGCCATTACCGGCAATATCAGACGCGTAGCACTAGCTAAAGCAATTTGCGTATATATAGAAAAACTAGGGTTACAATCAATAAACACCTTATCAAATTTCTCTTGTGAGCAATGTATAAAATCATAAATCCAATTTATTACAGCTATCCAGGTATCAGTGCCAGGTAATTGAGTATTAGCCAATGTAGCGATAGCGTTAGTCTGCAATTCTACTACCGGATCGCCTGCCAACAATAAAATATTTTTTTCCACAGCAACATTATAGTCCGAAGGTCTAACTAAATACATCATAATATCTATTTGCGGCATAGTAAAAGGTGAGGGCAATCTATCTTGAAAATATCCACCCACACTTTTTCGCTGTTCTCCGCTAAATAGTGTAAGCAAATTCTGCGACCCCTTTCCTATTAATCCGCCCAAAAACAGCTCCGTCAAATTGGCCTGAGGGCATAGGTCTATAACTAAAATTTTTTCTGTATAATTCTTTTCCGCATATTTTGTAATTGCTTGAAAAGCTAAACTCGTCTTCCCCGTGCCCCCTTTATTATTCCAAAACGCATAAACTTCCATGCATTACACTCCTCCATTCACACTGTTTTTCTTCATTATACGCCAAAACGCCCCGTATTTCTACAGAACGTTTTTCAATATTATTATTCATTTTTTAATATCGCCATTGCAACCGTTCGTTATTCGTGGTTTTGTAACGTTCGCTACAACCGCTCATTAACAAGCTCAGCATAAGCCTTTTTATAACATCCCTCTTTATTCCTTGAAATCTTACAAGACTTCAGGGCCGGGGAGAGTAGACGAACAACATGCTCCAGCTCCTGGTCTGTATTGTAGGATATCTTAATCTTTATCATCCAATCACCATCCTTTATCTTTTAAGGCCCGGTAGTATTGGTAGCACACCGGGCCGCATCCGTTCTCAACTACCATTTTGGTATCCGAGAATATCCATCTTTTTAGGGCCTCCGAAATCTCCAAATACCTTAGCATTTGTTAGCATTTTTCAACCTTAACATTTCATCCGAGTATTTCCGAGTATACCTTCATTTCAGGTTTTTATCTATGTGAAGCCGTCTGGAAGGTAGAAAGCTTTTATAATGGCTCCATCGAAGCTATCCACTCTCTTTGCCACTGAAAAGCAGCCTCAACGCTCTCCGGTTCACGTCCATTCTCCCGGATATAATTATGTACCGCCTGTTCCTCGGCCAACTGCTGCCATCTTTCATCAGACATCATTGGAATATCGAGCAATGGCACGACTTGGCCGGATTTCATTTCTACCTGTCCTATAACTGGATAATTCATACCGTTGCACCTGCCTTTCCCTCGAGTAACTTCACAGCATATTGAGTTTGTTCCTTATTCCACGTAACTGCTGCTTCCATGAATTCCAGCAAATAAGGCTTCCTCCTCAGTTCCCGCATTATCTCATCCCTGGCCGCGATCTCCTCAAGTTCTTTTTCTTTTCTCTGGTTTTCATCAAACCACCGCCAGTATGCCGCAGGCTTTTTATTAAATATTTTCAATTTGGAGCTGAATAGATACTCTATATCCACCGAAAAGAGCCGACTTAATTTAAATGCTTCACTCGCATAAATAGGCGTTTCTCCACATAATTTAGCCCATACCTCTGGATCATCTTCTTTCCTATGCTCTCCCATTTCCATATGTTCAGCCAAGGTACAAATACTGTACCCACTCTCAATAAATTCTGCCATCAGATTCGGATACGGATATTTCCGTAATTCTTCATTTGATAATCTTTTATAATTCATAAAAAATCCCTTTACCTTTCCCCGGATTCCATGCTATTATGCAGTTGGATTGTTTCGCATGGCTCCGGTCATGCTGCCCTATGCCTTCCAAGCCCGCCCGGCTTTGACATAGGGCTTTTTCTTTGTTATCCAAGATATCCAATACTGTTATTGATGTCCGCCAATCTAAATACTTTTAACATCTCAATAGCTTCCTGTCGGCTATAGCCCTCCCTTTCCAAGGCTCGCAATCGAACCTCTTCCTCCCGAAGCCAATTTATAAAGGATTCCTCTATTTGTCCTTGCGTCGCTCTATACATTTTATCTCACCGTCCTTTTTTCTTTATTTCACGCCAATGGCATGATATAGCTTTTCTTGCCATCACGATAATACTGGAAGATTTCTTTCAACACTTCGCTGGCCCGGTCAATATCCTTATATGTACCAATGTACGGGCTACCATTCACCTTCTCAGCCACAACATGACCGCCGTCTGGTGTTTCCGTTGCCCAAACATCACCGGAAAAGCTGAATATCCGTGCCCGGTCCTGAGTTAATATCTTCATCGTTTCTCACCATCCTTTTACTGGTCCACCATCTCTATATACATAAGATAAATGGTCTAATAAGGCTCAAAGCCTTGATTTTACTGATTTTTCTCTTCTGGCCCACCTTGGTACAAAAGAGTTTTCTCTTTTCTCTTCTGGCCCACCTTGGTACAAAAGAGAAAACATAGTATTTATAAGGATTTTTACTCTTTTAGCCCACTTCATTTATGTCTGTAAGAGAGATAAACCATTGTTTTGGGTTGAACCCAACTTTCTGAGAAGTACCATATATTCTCACCGCCCTTATCACCCATATTTTCCTAAAACATATGCAAATAGCATATATCATTTGATATCCGATTTTTCATCCTCAGACATTTCATCTTGCAAATATTCATACAATTTTTCACATTCAATGTTATCTCTCAATAAATCCACATCCGTGACATCTTCAAAATACTCACCGGTATGAAAAAATCCATCAAACCACTTTTTATCGCTCTCTATTATCATCTCTGTTCTTCCTTCCACTTGATATATTCCGGGTTAATATAGATTCTTTCCGATGGCCGTCCCCGACTACCATTTCTTTCCTTTACAATGGCTATATATCCATGTTCTTCCAGAACTTTCAGACCCGGTTCCATTTCCTCAACATTCCGAAAATGACCTTTGCACAGTTGCCACAAATCTCGTTTGCTCACATTTTTGGTATTATTGGTATTTTTGGTATTACTATCTATACGCGAAATTATATATTTTGCATCCCGTATATCTTGTGATTCAGATACCCCCATAATATCAAAAGCCTGTTTAGAATGTTCCAGATAATATTTACCAATGTTTATGGCTGCTGACATGGTTTCCTCGTCTACCAAAACATTAGCAGCATTAAGCTTGTATTTTGTCACATGAAGTATAGCTGCTATTCTCATAGTATTTCCATGTAATTTACCAGCCCAGTCCTCAATCTCTTCCAGTTCATTAATAAGCTGACGTTCTATCCACTGATTGTATGATTCTGACAATATATCTGCTTCAGGACTTAATTTTATAACTCTCTCTATAAATCCAGTCATATCAGGAATTTTGAGCAACTCATTTATTAATTTTTCATATTGCTCTTTAATGAATGGATTAATAGGCTTACTTTTATATGTCCTGCTACCAACTCTGGTATTAGGGATACAGTATAAAAACCTCGCCAGTAACCCCCGTCCCCTAAAATCTTTATTATCCATAATGTCAACAACTACCTGAGGCTGTACGGCCAGCGCAATTGTTAATAATGGATTATTCAGCTCAATTCCTTCCCTTCCTATACGAACAGCTGAATAATATTCACCGGAATAACCTTTCAGGAATATGTCTATATTTGTATTATTGCTATACCTTCCGGCCAGCATGCCAAATATACCACCTTCTGCTGATACAATTCCTATTCGTTCATTATTTTCCTTCATTGCCTTGACCAAAGCCTCCGGGGTAACATCATCTAATATCATTTGCAGTTTCTTTACCTCTTCCAGATTATCCAATTCCTTTTGACACTCCAAAGCATCCTGTATTGTATATTTTGTCTTACTACCTGATTTTGCAAGAGAATCTTGTATATTCTTCAATTTTCCAGATAAGACCTTTCTTTCTAATTCATACTTTACTATCTCCGGCTGTCTACGCTCATTCTCTTCCTTCACATATTTATACACTGGAGCAGCAGTCTCTTTAAGTGCGGGAGATTTCCGCTCTGATGGTCTGGCTATCACTAATGTATATAGATTAATAGTCTCGTACCAGTCAGGTTTTACTTTTATTTGGAATTTTCCCTGTAAACACAGAGATATGATTGAAAGAACAAAAGACGCTATCATATCAACGGGAACCTGCAACGATTCAGCTACGCCTATCACATAGGGCCGTATATTATCCGGCAGACTGTCTACAGGAAACTCTTGAAGTTGTTTTTCACGATTTTGATATATACTACCAAAAATACCAAAAATACCAAAATTCAAAGTATCCTGGTCCAACTGACTTAATTCATTGTTAATAGCTGCGATTTCCGCATCAACAGCCGCTTTTTCTTGTTCAACAGTTCTATCCTCTGCTGTTCCACTTCTTGTTGTTTCCTCCGTGATTCATTCACCTTCTTTCCGTAAAAATCCTGTTTCACATACCATTCGGCAACATTTTTCAAAACTGATTCATCGTTATACTGCTGCTCTACGACAATGCAAGTATAATAATTTCTGGCTTTGTTACATCCGGCGCCCTGAAGCTTTGTCAACGCAACCTCGGCAAATCCTGGCCAAGTTAATTCATAGCCGTAGATTTTCAAAAAGAAATTCTTATCAAGCCTCATGCCTGGCTGGATGCTTTGTAATAATTCTTCTCTGGATGCCATCAGCTATCCCTGCCCATGTGCTGGTACAGCTTCCGCCGATAGATAACAAAAACATCTGATTTATGTCCAGTCTTTTTGCCTGGAATACATTCTCCAAACTTCCAGATGCCAAGCCGGATTCTTTGCCTCACGGCTTCCGGTGAACACCCGAGAATTCTGGCCGCCTCTGCTGCCGACATCGTTTCTTTTTCTTTTCTCATTCAATCATCCCTTCCAAAAGCCCGCCCGGCTCTTATTGTAAAAAAACCCCTTTGTAGCTCACGTTTTTTTAATTTAATCATCTTCGGCGATATCTTTATTACCTGTTGGCCTGTGTCCGCTTCTGTAGGGAAATAAGGGGCATTTTTCCACTGTGCATAAACGGACTTCTTTCACCTGACCGCTACAGCAATCCAGACATTTTCTTCGGATTGCTTTCATTGGTGTGAGTTTTGCCATAATTTCAATCATTCCTTCCAAGTCCGCCCGGCTAATTTTCTTTAATGATTTCAGTTACATCAACACCAAGTGCCTTAGCAATTCGGCCAGCTGTTTCAGGTCTAAGCTCAGCATCACCGATTATCCGACATAATGTCCCTTTTGGGATGCCGGCAGCTATTAAATCTTTCTGTCCCATACATGCCCGCGCTCTTGCAAGCTCATATTTCTTTCTATCGAGTTTCATTTTCTCACCTCTCTTCCTCTTATGTTGCAGATTGTTTTCAATCTATTTTTATATTATCAGATTGTTTTTCATCTGTCAATGGTTCTTTTAGATTGTTTTTAATCTGTACTTTTTCAAATAAATATGTTATTATGATTTTGAAAGTGGGGTGGAACCGTGCAAACATACACAGGTGATAAGATTCGTAAGCTTAGAAAAGAAAAAGGTCTGACCCAAAAACAACTTGGCGAATTATGCGGAATCGCAGACTCAAACATAAGAAAATACGAGAGCGGAAAACAAAATCCTAAATTAGAAACTTTACAAAAAATAGCAAGGGCACTTGACGTTCCAATTACTGCCTTGCGTGCAGATATTCTTCCAGATATTAGATCGGTTAGCGCCATTGTACAATCCACTGCTGAAGTTATGAAGAACATGGCCGAAAGCAGCAATCAGGCTATGTCCGAATCAATAAATGAAGCCATTAATGCTATGTCTGCTATGGCAAAAGACGAAAAAGAATTGCTTTCAGATTATCATAATCTTAATAGTTATGGGAAAGAGGAAGCACGAAAACGTGTAAATGAACTTACAGAAATACCGAAATACCAGAAAAAAGACGAACAATAGACAAAGGGAAATATCCCGTTCGTTGATAACGCCCATTTGGGCTTCGTCCGTTTTTCGGACAGAGCAGAACCTTGAAAATATAATATACTTACCTGGGGAACCGGGGGACGTGCTCTCACCCAATCCGAGACCTTACGGAGGGTGGTGATTATTATGAGTACATATGAAGAATTTCAGATTATTTTGAGCATTGCTCTTTTAATCGTCGCTATTCTGAATCTGAAAAATAAGAAATAGCCGTCCTGCTCTCGTCAAAGTTTAGGAACGGCTATTCTTATAGTTAAATACTAACTTTCGCCGGGTCGGGTGATGCGCGCTCACCTTCCGGCTCCCTTGTTAAGTATATTATACCAAATATACCAGAAATGTCAAACCTTCCAAAGCCCGCCCGGCCAGAATGGAAGGAATGTATATAAATGGCAAAAAGAAAAAAATACCCAAAGCTTCCTAATGGTTTTGGGTCGATTAAGTTTCTCGGCAAAGGCCGGCGCAATCCTTATGCCGTTCATCCACCAACAAAAGAATTCACGCTTGACGGTGTTCCTGTGACTCCGAAGGCTCTCTGCTATGTTGATGATTGGATGAAAGGATTTGCTGTCCTCACGGCTTATCACGCCGGGACATATAAGCCAGGCATGGAGCTTGATTTGGCCGATCTGCCGCAATCTGGCGACGCCGCTGTTATAAACCGCATATTGGCCGACTATATTAAAATAACCGGGAAAACTCAGGAAGCTCCCGGTAAGACATTTTCAGAAGTATATGAGGAATTCTACCAGTATAAATTTGAAAGAGATAAATCCCGGGAATATTCCGACGCTTTAAAGTTTTCACTCCGTGCGGCGTTCCGAAACTGTTCAGAGTTACATGAGCGCACCTTCAGCGAACTTCGTCACGATGACCTGCAGGAAGTCATTGACTGCTGCCCTCTCAAATATTCCAGCTTACGGAATATGGTCAGCCTGCTCAACCAGATGTACGCCTACGCCGAGATGTATGAGCTTTGCGACAAAGACTATTCGGCCCATGTAAAGGTCCATATCCGAAATGATGCTGAACACGGCGAAGCGTTCACAGAACAGGAGTTAAAGCAGCTATGGGAATACAAAGACGATAGCATTGTTGAAATGATTTTGATTATGTGCTATTCCGGTTTCCGAATCACCGCCTATAAGACACTAAAAATAGACCTGAAGGACCGGTACTTCAAAGGTGGCGTCAAGACGGCAGCAGGAAAAGACCGGATTGTCCCGATTCATTCAGGAATCTATGACCTTGTAAAACACCGTACACGAAGAAAAAGGCCGCTCCTGGATATTCCTGTCCCTCGATTCAGAACAGCCATGTACGAGACGCTGGAACGCCTTGGCATGGCCAGACATACACCTCACGATTGTCGTCATACCTTCTCAGCACTGTGCGAACGATATGGCGTTTCAGAGAATGACCGAAAACGTATGCTTGGCCATTCCTTCGGCAACGATATCACTAACCAGATATACGGCCACAGGGAAATTGAGGACCTGAGACATGAAATTGAAAAGATTAAAATTTGTTACTAATCTGTTACTAACCGAAACCACTTATCACTTATTTTTAAGCCTTAAAAATGACAAAGCAAAACCGCTGTTTCCCCAGTATTTTCAAGGGTTTCAGCGGTTTTTCCTGTTGTTATGCAGCTTGGCCAAAAATAGTCTAAATTTAGACAAATTGTAAAATCATCCGGGTACCTTCGCCTTCTTTGCTGTCAATCCGAATGGAAATGTTATGCCGTTTTGCGATCATGGCTGTGAGCGCCAGGCCAAGACCGGCGCCGCCGCTCTTATGGCTTCTGGATTTATCAACCATATAAAAAGGCTCCATAATTTTCTCCTGCTCCTCCGTCGGGATTCCCTGTCCAAAGTCCTGGACTTCAATACGATCATCATAGGCCCGGAGAATAATTTTGCCGCCGGTGTCACTGGCCTTAACGCCATTGTCAATCAGATTGATCAAAACATCCGTCATCAAATCAGGCTCCACCAGGAAGTGTTCACCGTGTTCAATACATTCCAATGTCATCTGCTTCTCCGTTAAAATCACTTCGCAGGATTTTGCCGCTGCTTCAAAGAGACAGCTTACTGGCGTATCCACAAAAAACAGGGATTCATCCTGATCAAGTTCCAGAAGCTTCATCATTTTTTTAGATAAACGCTCCAGCCGTCCGCACTCTTCGTAAATATAAAGCAGGGCCGCTTCCTGATTTTCCCGACTGATTTTCGTCGACAGCAAGGTTTGGGCATAGCCGGAAATGGCTGTCATCGGCGTTTTCAATTCATGGGTCAGATTTCCCATAAATAAGGTTTTCCGCCGTTCAGACTCTTCCAGATTCCGTGTACTTGTCTCCACGGCCTCCGCCATTTTGTTAAAGCTTTCTTCCAACTGACCGATCTCGTCTTTACGGCGGACCACCACCCGCTGATCGTAATTTCCCTCTGCCAGCCGTTTCGTCGTTTCATTCAACTCTTGAAGCGGCTGTAAAACATGTCTTAATATAATAAATAAAACAACCCCTGTTATTCCGACCACCGCAAATATAATTGCCAGCATATATCCGGTCAGACGTTGCATATTATTTTGAACTTCCTCCATAGACACGATCTGGTAGACGTCAATCTTCTCCTGAACATTCATACGAAATATAACATATTCTCCATTGTCCCGGGAATATTCGACATAGGTTATATCGCTGCCCTCATAACTTTTAAAATCCATCTGTGAAAGTTCTTCCGCAGAAAGAGACGTATGATTATAAATTTGCCGGACTTCTCCGGCGGCTTCCATATCTCCGACGTTTAAAAAACATATCAGATAGTCATCCTTCATACTTTTAAAAAAATATTCCAGGTAAACAGTCCTTGTATCCGTATCCATATTTTGGATCAATCCCTGCTCCAATCCGCTCATCGTTTCATAAAAACTCTGATAAGCACGAATGACTGCTTCATTCCTAAGGCTTTTTCCGGTGATATTTAAAATAAGCGCACCGGCCAATAAGGAAGCCGCTAAAAGAGCCATAGAGCTGATCCACAAAACTTTTGTTCTTAATTTCACCCTCTGCGCCTCCAAACAGTTATCCCGCCGCGATTTACTCTTCCAGCCGGTATCCCATTTTTGAAATCGTTTTTATATGATCCGCCAGCCCCAGCTTTTTCCGAAGCTGGCCGATATGCACGTCCACCGTGCGGGTTTCTCCCATATACTCTATACCCCAGACCATACGCAAAAGATTCTCCCTGGAAATGGCAATATTTTTATTTTTGGCCAGCACACTTAAAAGCTCGAATTCCTTCGGTTTCAGAACAACCTCCCGGCCATCCTGTTTTACCGAATGTTCTTCAAAATTAATTTCCATATTGAGGATTTTAATGGTGCGGTTTAACTTATCCGCCCGTTCCAGTACCTTCTCCATGCGGACAAGCAGCTCCAATATCTCAAAAGGCTTCACAATATAATCCTCTGCGCCGCCCTTTAAGCCCTGGATCTTTGAACCCAGGTCATCCTTGGCCGTCAGAAAAATGACCGGCATATCGTACTTTTTCATTACGTCCAACAATTCAAATCCATCTTTTCCCGGAAGCATCACATCCAAAAGGGCCAGATCATAATCATGGTCCCGGCTCAATGCGTCCTCAACCTCACAGCCATCATAATAAATCTGTGTATCGTAATTTGAAACTTCCAGATTCATTGCGATCATTTTTGCAATAGCTTCCTCGTCCTCAACAATTAAAATCCTGTTTCTTGACATTTTTCTCTCCTGTTTTTTATTAAAACTTTAGAGCTGAATCAGCCCCATTTCCTCATCCTCCAAAGGGATTTCTTCCGTATATATACCTTCGTCATATAGACCATAAAGCAATTCATCATACTGGTCGGCCAACCCGTAATTATCAAATGTAATATATCCGTCCACAACCTCCCAGGAGCCTTGATTTTCAGCTAAAAAATAAATAATCTCCTCAAACACGCCCATAAGTTCTATCATAGAATCCAGGGAATCTTCAACAATTTTATCCGAATCCCAATCTGTCACAGCCGCCATTCTTTCTCTGTAAAAATCCAGATAATAGCTGTCCAGCCCCTGGTTTTCAACGTATGACATCATTTTATCTTCTGTCGAAAGTTCTTTATGTACCTTTTTACATTCTTGAAAGGCGTTTTTCATCCGATTGATATACTTTTTTGTCTGAGAAAAATCCGGTCCGTCATCCTCATAATTCTCTGCCGTGAGGATGTTCACCAGCCTTTCATCCTCCAACAGCTCTGTAATCTGCAAATTATTCTCAAGGATATCT
>CATZYB010000026.1 GCA_958426095.1 uncultured Lachnospiraceae bacterium | reverse complement strand
GAACATATCAGTGATAAGAAAAAACTTGGGGCGAAGACTCTTTTTGCAACCCATTATCATGAATTTACTGAACTGGAAGGCCGGCTTCCGGGCGTAAACAATTACTGTATTGCTGTTAAAGAACAGGGTGATGATATTATTTTTCTGCGTAAGATTATCCAGGGCGGCGCAGATAAGAGTTATGGAATTCAGGTAGCAAAGCTGGCCGGGATCCCTTCTTCTGTTACCGACAGAGCGAAGGAAATCGTTCTTCAATTAATTGATGCAGATATTGCGGCAAAGGCCAGAGAGATTGCCAAGGATGAAGCAATGTATCTTGAAACATCGGGAGAAGCTTATGTCGAAGAGGACAGTGAAAAGGCCGCCCGTCCGGACGATCTGGTCATTGCACAGATTGCAGCCCTGGATTTGGGACGTCTCACACCTCTTGAAGCAATTAATCTTTTATATCAATATCAGGATGAGATAAAGAAACGGTGATAAAATGGGAAAAATACAGGTATTAGATGGAGAAACCATTAATAAAATAGCTGCCGGGGAAGTTGTGGAGCGTCCATCTTCTGTTGTCAAGGAATTGGTAGAAAACGCCATTGATGCCGGAGCTACGGCGGTGACGATAGAGATTCAGGATGGCGGCACCTCCTTGATCCGTATCACAGACAATGGCAGTGGTATGGAAAAAGAAGATATTGCCATGGCTTTTTTGCGTCACTCTACAAGTAAGATCCGGAACTCTGAGGATTTGCAGACCATACGCTCACTCGGATTTCGCGGCGAAGCTCTTTCCAGCATATCGGCAGTGGCTCAGGTGGAACTTTTGACAAAAACCGCCCATGCCATGACCGGATGTCGTTACCGGATTGACGGCGGTGTGGAAAAATCCATGGAAGATATCGGTTGTCCCGACGGTACTACATTTATTGTACGGCAATTATTTTATAATACACCAGCCCGCCGAAAATTTTTAAAATCCAATATGACCGAAGCAGGTTATATTAATGATTTGATCGCGCGGCTTGCCATGTCGCATCCGGAGGTTTCCTTTAAATTCATCAATAACCGGCAAAATCGGCTTCATACCTCGGGAAACGGGCGTCTAAAAGACATTCTCTATCATATTTACGGCAGAGATATTTCTTCGAATCTTCTTCCGGTGAATGCCGGACAGGACGGGATCCAGATGACCGGATTTATCGGAAAACCCATAATCTGCCGGGGAAATCGTTCCTACGAAAATTATTTTATCAATGGAAGATATATAAAAAGTCCTGTCATCACCCAGGCCATTGAGGATGCTTATAAAACCTTTACGATGGTTCACAAATTTCCTTTTGCCGTCTTGCATTTTACGCTGGACACGGCCGAGCTGGATGTCAACGTCCACCCGACAAAGATGGAAGTGCGATTCAGTCATGGACAGGAATTATACCGTTTTGTCTATGAAGCGCTGCGGCGGATTCTTTTTGGGAGAGAATTGATTCCGGAAGTCAAGCCATCCGAACCTAAAAAGCCAGCGGTGCAGGATACAGCTCCATTAGATATGGTGCCAAAAGCGCGTCCGGAACAGCCAAAGGTACAGCAGATTCAAAAAACGACTGTTCAGCCAGAGATAAAACAGGCACAGAAGCCTGTGAACCGGCCGGGCACTGGGGAGACAAAGCCAAAGGCGGCGGATGTCAAAGAAAAAAAAGAAAAGCTTCCGGAACCATTTGAGAAGAATCGTCTGGAAGCTATACGTTCTTCAATGGTTGAGGAAAAGCCGCAGCAGTATGAGTTGTTTGAGACCGGGCTTTTGACGAAAGAGGCCCGGGTACGTCATAAACTGATCGGACAGGTCTTTGATACCTATTGGATTGTAGAGTATGACGGAATGCTCTTTATTATCGATCAACATGCGGCCCATGAAAAAGTACTTTATGAAAAACTGATGAAACGCTTTAAGGAAAGTCAGCCCATGATTCAGATGATTCAGCCGCCGATCATACTGACATTATCCATGACCGAAGCAGACTTGCTGAATCGATATATGGATGATTTTAAACGGATGGGATTCGAATTTGAATCCTTCGGAGGTAAGGAATATGCCCTCAGAGGTGTGCCTTCAGATTTGTATGGATTCACCGGAAAAGAAATGGTTACTGAACTCTTAGATGAACTGGCCGGAGAAGCGCCGAGAATACGGGATGATATCGTTGGTGACCGGATCGCAACAATGGCATGTAAAGCCGCAGTTAAAGGAAATATGCGTATTTCTGTGAAGGAAGCCGATGCTTTGATCGAGGAGTTATTACAGGCAGAAAATCCTTATACCTGTCCTCATGGCCGGCCAACGATCATCTCCATGACCAAAACCGAACTTGAAAAACGGTTTAAACGTATTGTATAGCAGACGAGGTGTATTTATGAAACCTTTGATCATATTGACCGGGCCGACAGCGGTGGGAAAGACCGAACTGTCTATAGCTCTGGCAAAATCTATCGGCGGAGAGATCATCTCTGCCGATTCCATGCAGGTTTATAAATTTATGGATATCGGGACGGCAAAAATCCGTCCGGATGAGATGCAGGGCGTACCGCATCATTTAATTGACATACTTGAGCCGGATGAGGCTTTCAATGTGGCTATGTTTAAGGAACTGGCAAAGGCCACTGTGGAAGAAATTTACAGTCGGGGACATGTTCCAATCGTTGTCGGCGGTACCGGGTTTTATATCCAGGCCCTGCTTTATGATATTGATTTTTCGGAAGAAGATTCGAATGTATCCATACGAAAAGAACTGGAAGATATAGTTGAAGAAAGGGGCGCCGAATTTCTTCACGAATTGCTTCGGAAAGTGGATCCGGAATCAGCCGAACAGATTCATGCGAATAATGTAAAACGGGTTATACGGGCTTTGGAATATTACCGGATGCACGGCGAAAAAATTTCTGTTCATAACGCGGCAGAACGCCGAAAAAAATCCCCTTATGATTTTTTATATTTTGTCCTGACCAATGATCGGAAAGTTTTATATGATCGAATTGAAAAACGGATTGACAAAATGATCGAAGAAGGTTTAATTTCAGAAGTGGACAATCTTCTGAAAAAGGGGTATGATAGTTCTTTGGTTTCTATGCAGGGACTTGGTTACAAGGAATTGATTCCTTATTTGAAGAAAGAATGTTCTCTTGAAGAGGCCGTCTACATTTTAAAACGGGATACCAGACATTTTGCAAAGCGTCAGCTTACTTGGTTCCGCAGGGAACGGGATGTGCGATGGCTGGATAAAAGTCAGCTGCCTTCCGAAGAGGAAATATTGAAAGATATTTTAAATACGATAAATAAAGAATGGAGTTTGTTAAAATGAGAGATATGTACAAAACCGCCGGGATCATGCCGGAAGTTTATGATTTTTGTGATCATATCGAAAAAAGTCTGGAAGAGCGGTTTAAAGTCATTGATGCAGTAGCGGAATATAACCAGTTAAAAGTTGTTATGGCAATGCAGGCCAATAAAGTCAGCGAAGCCCATTTTCAGCCCTCTTCAGGATACGGATATGATGATCTTGGACGAGATACGCTGGAAAAGGTTTATGCCCATATTTTTCACACGGAAGATGCCTTGGTACGTCCTCACATTACCTGCGGGACCCATGCGCTGACGATTGCATTGTCCGGAAATCTCCGGCCGGGAGACGAGCTCCTTTCGCCTGTGGGAAAACCTTATGATACATTGGAAGGCGTTATCGGTATCCGGCCTCAGACGGGTTCTCTGGCCGAATATGGTGTGACTTACCGTCAGGTAGACCTGCTCCCAAATGGGGATTTCGATTTTGAAAATATCCGCAAAGCCATCAATGAGCGTACAAAACTTGTGACGATTCAGCGTTCCAAAGGTTATCAGACCCGTCCGACTTTATCTGTAGCCAGGATCGGTGAGTTGATCCGCTTTGTAAAATCAATTAAGCCGGACGTTATATGTATGGTAGACAATTGTTATGGAGAATTTGTTGAGAAAATTGAGCCAACCGACGTGGGCGCCGATATGTGTGTCGGTTCCCTGATCAAAAATCCGGGCGGCGGTCTTGCGCCGATCGGCGGCTATATTGTCGGTAAAAAAGAATGTGTTGAACGGGCGGCTTATCGTCTGACAGCTCCAGGACTTGGAAAAGAACTTGGAGCCAGTCTTGGTGTCAACCGTTCTTTCTATCAGGGATTATTTTTGGCGCCGCAAGTTGTTGCCGGAGCCCTAAAAGGCGCCATTTTTGCAGCTAATATCTATGAAAGGCTTGGATTTGAAGTCGTTCCGAACGGTACAGAATCACGTCATGATATTATCCAGGCCGTTGTCCTTGGTTCTCCGGAAGGAGTTATTAAATTCTGTAAGGGTATCCAGGCCGCCGCACCGGTGGATAGCTTTGTGGATCCGGAACCATGGGCGATGCCGGGTTACGACAGTGATGTCATTATGGCAGCCGGAGCCTTTGTACAGGGCTCTTCCATTGAACTCAGTGCGGACGGACCGATCAAGCCGCCATATGCTGTTTATTTTCAGGGAGGTATCACCTGGTACCATTCAAAATACGGAATTATGATGTCTTTGGAGAAACTTGTAGAGGCCGGTATCGTGGATAAATCACAAATTATTCATAGATTTTAAGTATACAAGGTACACGATTTATGGTAGTATAAATTAGTGTACCTGTTTATATTTTATGTAAAGCGATCGCCTGGATTTTATATGAAAGGTGATATAAATGCAAGTAAAAAAACCATTGATATGCGAGATGGCCGAGCAGGACCGGCCAAGAGAAAAATTTGAGCGTTTTGGCGCAGACAAGCTGTCTGATGCCGAACTGCTGGCATTGATCTTGCGTACAGGCAGCCGAGAGAGAAGCGCCGTTGCCCTGTCCGAAGAAATATTAAATTTGAATATTTCCGGTACGGGACTGGAAAAACTGTATCATTTATCCCAAAAGGATTTGACGGGGATTCATGGTGTAGGAAAGGTCAAAGCTACACAGATCCTTGCTTTGTGCGAGCTTTCAGTGCGGCTTTCCAAGCTGAAAGCACTGCCCCGATTATCCTTCAATTCTCCGGCCTCCATTGCCAGATATTATATGTCGGAATTTCGGTCATATCGTCAGGAACATTTAATGATACTGCTGCTTGACTGCAAAAACCACTTACTCGGGGAGCGCCTGATTTCCAAGGGCACAGTCAATGCTTCCATGGCGGAGCCGAGAGACATTTATGGAGAAGCTTTGAGGGCGGGGGCGTCAGCGATCATATTGATACATAATCATCCAAGCGGCGATGCGACACCCAGTCCGGCGGATCTAACGGTGACGCGACGGGTCTTTGAAGCGGGGGAACTGCTCGGAATACAATTGCTGGATCACATCATTGTGGCCGGCAGTGACTATAGAAGTTTAAAAGCTGAAGGTTTGATCAAATCTTCAGCAGAGTGAAAGGAGAATCCTATGGCTGTACAGAAATATGGTCTGGATTTAGGAACAGGAATAATAAAAATATATAAAGACGGCCAGGGAATGGTGCTGAAAGAAAGAAATATGATCGCTATCCGCCGCAAGACAGAGATGGTGGCTTTCGGAGAAGAGGCCTACGCCATGTATGAACGGGCTCCGGAAAATATCCGGGTCTATGGTCCTGTGAAAAACGGGGTTATTGCCGGACTTCATGATATGAAAGTTTTATTGGATTTATTTTTAAGAAAGATTAAATGTACCAATGGCTTTATTCGGAGCAATGAGTTCTATTTTGCCGTGCCTTCAGATATTACAGAAGTGGAAAAAAGGGCCTTTTTCGATCTGGCCATGAGTTCTGAATTTAAAACAAAAGACCTCTATATTGTAGAAAAGCCGGTGGCGACGGCTTATGGAGAAGGCATGGATGTTCTGCATACGCCGGGAGTAATGGTCATTGATTTTGGAGCAGATACAGTAGAAATTTCCATATTAGCCCTTGGCGGTATTGTGGCAAGCCGCTTGTTGAAAATCGGCGGCAATGCGATGAATGAGGCTATTTGCGAATCAGTGAAAGAAAAGTACAATCTTTTGATCGGAATGAAAACGGCTGAAAGTCTGAAGCTGGAACTTGGTTCCGCCCTGAATACGGTACATTCTTTTAAAAAGGTTCTCGGCCGTGATCTGATTTCCGGGCTTCCGGCGGAAGCAAAAGTGGATTCCAGAGTAGTCTGTCAGCCGATTCAGGAACTTCTGGTCCAGGTCGTTCGAACAGCAAAGGGACTTTTTGAGCATACGCCGCCAGAGGTGCTGCGTTCCATTCTGAGTCTTGGCGTCGTTGTTACGGGAGAGGGCAGCAGACTTACCAATCTGGAAACATATCTGGAAAAAGAACTGACTGTCCCTGTGCTCATGTCTGAAATTCCGGATCAGAGTGTGATCCAGGGGCTTGGCGTGATCATGTCTAACGAAAAACTGCGATCGTTAGCTTTTTCCGTCAAAGAAGCAATATTTAGTTAAAGAAGGTTAAACCTATGAATAAAAACAAAAGAAAACAGATGAAGCCGAGATATGTGTTATGGCTTATCATTGTTCTTTGTCTGTTTTTTATTGGTGTCAGTCTGAGAAATAATGGAGAGAAACTGAATGTTCAAAACGGAATCAGTGCATTGATCCTTCCTATGGAAAAAGGATTGAACAGTATCGGTGGATGGCTTGGGGAACAGAAGGAACACAGCCGTTCGGTCAATGATCTGCTGGCTGAAAATGAAGCGTTAAAGCAGCAGATTGATCAGTTGAATACAAAGATTTCATCCATGGAAAATAATCTGTCTGAGCTGGATGCTCTTCGTGAACTGTTAAAGATGAAGGAAGTCTATCCGGATTATGATATGGTCGGCGCCCGGATCATCAGCAAGGATGCGGGAAACTGGTATAATAATTTTATTATTGATAAAGGAAGTAATGACGGCATCAAGAAGGATATGAATGTTATTTATGATAATGGACTTGTAGGCATTGTCTCTGACGTTTCTGCAAATAATGCGACGGTACGTGCCATCATCGATGATACGAGCAGTGTCAGCGGTATGTTGTCGAAATCCACTGAATTGTGTATTGTGAATGGCGATCTGAAACTTTATCAGGACGGACTTCTGGATGTCGAGATGATTTCCAAAGATGCTCAGATAGCGGCAGGGGATGAGGTTGTAACTTCTTATATCAGTGACAAATATCTGCCGGGTCTGGTCATCGGATACATCAGTGATGTGTCTATGGACAATTCAAATTTGTCTCAGAATGCCCATATTACTCCAAAAGTCAGC
Source organism: uncultured Lachnospiraceae bacterium (assembly GCA_958426095.1). Classification (GTDB taxonomy): domain Bacteria; phylum Bacillota; class Clostridia; order Lachnospirales; family Lachnospiraceae; genus Frisingicoccus. The sequence continues at coordinate 11,826 of CATZYB010000026.1, read as the reverse complement.
TTCGACAATATTACGAATGTTATGGTCATTACCCAGTTAAAAGCCGACTTAGTGGCTTCAGAGTCAGAAGAGGAGGAATCTTAATGCGGCGGCTGGTATTTTATATTGCCATGATCTTTATTATATATTTTTTTCAGACCGGCGTATTTACCCATCTGGCTTTGGGGGGCATTGTACCAAACCTCTTTATTATCTGTACCGTGACCATCGGCATGATCCGGGGCAAAAAAGAAGGGTGTCTGATCGGATTTTTCTGTGGTATACTTATGGATGCCCTGTTTGGCGTGTATTTTGGCATGTATGCCCTGGTGCTTTCTGTCATCGGATATCTGGCTGGCTATGTTCAGCAGATTTTTTATGAAGAGGATATGACGCTCCCGATAGTCATTATCGGCATTGCAGATCTGCTTTATGGGATTGCCATATATCTGCTCTGTTTCCTGACGCGGGGACGCATGGACTTTATATTTTATTTCGGGAGAATCATTCTTCCTGAAACAATTTACACATTGATCCTGGCCGTATTTATATATAGTATTATTGGCTGGATCAATAAAAAGATTGAAACTAAAGGAAGTGAAAAACGTATTGATTAAAAAGATATTGAACTTCATTTCAGACCTGACAAAATCTCGAATCTTTGTAATTGGTGCATTTTTCACCTTTCTTTTTATGATGCTGATCCACAGAGTTTTTGTATTGCAGGTTATTGAGGGCGAAAGTTATCTGGAAAGTTTTACATACCGTATACAGAAAGAAACTGAGCTTCCAAGTTCCAGAGGGACGATTTATGACCGCAACGGAAAAGTACTGGCCTATAACCGGCTGGCAAATTCCATTACCATTGAGGATAGTTCCCTGCTCACGACAAATGCGGAGAAAAATGAGATGATTTCCCGTCTGATCCAACTGATTGAAGGTTCGGGCTGCGAAGCGGTTTATAATATTCCGATACGGCTTTACGATGACGGAACGATGGAATTTACATCCAGTGGCAATACACTTCTGCGTTTTGTGCGGAATGTTTACGGTAAAGATTCGATCGATCAACTTTCGGAAGAACAGAAAAATGTCACAGTTGAAGAACTGTTTGAATATATGTGTCATGGCGATGACTCAACATCCATGTTTGGCATCGATGATTCTTATTCTACCGAAGAAGCTTTAAAAATCGCGGCCATTCGATACGAGCTTTATATGAAGCGATACGAGCAATATCTATCGGTGACAGTGACCTCGGATGTGAGCGATACTCTTGTGGCAAAGATTAAAGAAAATACGGCTGAGCTCCCGGGCGTCACGATTGAACAGAATTATGTGCGTCAGTATGAAGACAGTAAATATTTTTCGAACATAACCGGTTATTGCGGAGAAATTTCAGAAGATGAACTGGAAGCATATCGATTGGCCGGAGACGACAGCTATGCCTCCGGTGATATCGTTGGAAAGACAGGACTTGAAAAAACTTTTGAAGATGAGCTTCATGGAGAAAAGGGTTCTCAGACCGTTTATGTAGACAGTCTTGGAAGCATTCTGGAGGTTGCTGAGCGGGTTGAATCTTCTCCGGGAAACAATTTATATCTGACCATTGACAAGGATTATCAGATTCAGGCATACAATCTGCTGGAAGAGGAGATTGCAGGGATCCTTCTCCAAAAGCTTTCGAGCAGTGGTGAGGGACGGATTGATATCAGCGAAGTCTATGCGGCTCTGATCAAAAATGGTATTATTAATTTAGACCATATGAAAGACAAAGGGGCTTCCGATCTTGAAAAGTCAATTTATGCCATCTATGAATCTCAGGAAAGCGGCTGTTTTGACGTCATCCGGCATCTATTGGATGGAACAAATATGAACTCATATAATGCATGTTCCGAAGAAGAACGGGAATATATTGAGCTCATTGAAAATATAATTACTAATAATGGTATTTTGGATACCTCAAAATTATCATCTGACGATGAGACCAGCCAGCTCTGGACGACGGGAGATACGAGCCTTTATGAATACCTTCATTATGCTATTGGCAAAGGCGCTGTATCCGTATCCGCATTGGATATTTCAGATACTTTTTTAGATTCCAATGAAATCTATGCGGCGTTGACAGAATTTATACTTCTTGAGTTGGAAGATAACAGCAGCTTTTCTAAAATTGTGTATTGTTCCATGCTGAGTCAGGGAATGATCGATGGCCGTCAAGTATGTGAATTACTTTATGAGCAGGGCGTTTTTGAAAAGGATGCGGATTATAATGATCTGGTCAATAATGTGACGGACCCATATACTTTTATTTTCAACAAGATAAAAAATCTGGAAATCACTCCGGATATGCTGGCCTTGGATCCATGTTCCGGTTCGCTTGTTGCAACGGACCCAAAGACCGGTGAGGTTCTGGCACTTGTATCCTATCCGAGTTATGACGCCAACCGCATTGGTGACAGTACCTATTTTGCCTCCCTTTTGGAGAATGAGTCTCTGCCTTTATACAATCGGGCAACTATGCAGAAAACAGCGCCTGGCTCTACCTTTAAGATGATTACGGCTGCGGCCGGTCTGGAAGAGGGCGTTATCGATACAGACACTTATATTACAGATATGATCGTATTTGACAAGGTTCAGCCGTCAGCCAGCTGCTGGTCTACCCAGGTGAGTCATGGCTCGATTGAAGTTACGGATGCGATCAAGGAATCCTGCAACTATTTCTTTTATGAAGTCGGATTCCGTCTTGGACTGGATTCCAACGGCTATTATAATTCAGAATATGGTATCCAGCGTCTCAGAAAATATATGGCTTTATTTGGTCTGGACCGCACGTCTGGTATCGAATTGGAAGAATCTGAACCTACGATGTCTGATATGGATCCGGTACTTTCGGCCATTGGACAGGCCAGGAACAGTTATACCCCGTCTCAGCTGGCGCGTTATATTACGACGGTGGCCAGCAGAGGGGATTTATATAATTTATCTATTTTGGATAAGCTGACTGATTCTAATGATCAGTTACTTGAAGATTACGCTCCGCAGATCATCGATCATGTTGATTTTAAAGAATCTACATGGGATTCGATATTCTACGGTATGTATAAAGTTATTGGAAACTCTTCCTTCCTTTCTGTATTCTCAGATTTGGATGTGGAAGTTGCCGGTAAATCAGGTACCGCCCAGGAAAATGCCCTTAGACCGGATCATGGCCTTTTTGTATCCTTTGCGCCATACGATGATCCGGAGATTACGGTCACGGTGGTTCTGCCTTACGGTTATGGCTCTTACAATTCAGGAAGCGTGGCAAAGAATATGCTTGCCTATGTCTTCCATCAGACAGAAGCAACCGACGGCAAACGACAGGCAGCCAACGTGGATGGAAGTACTGTTTCAGACTAACCGCAAAATACCAATGATAACCTATAAGAATATGCCTGAAAGGGTATAAAAGGAATTCATTGGAGGGAATCGATATGAGCGAAGTTATCGTTGTTACGTCCGGAAAAGGCGGTGTCGGGAAAACCACATCGACAGCAAACATAGGAATGGGGCTTGCCCAGATGGACAAGCGGGTTGTCATGATCGATACGGATATCGGATTACGGAATCTGGATGTTATTCTTGGGCTGGAAAACAGGATCATTTATAATCTTGTGGATGTCATTGAAGGCACCTGCCGTTTAAAACAGGCACTGATCCGGGATAAACGATATCCGGGATTGTTTCTTCTGCCATCGGCCCAGACGCGGGATAAGAGCAGTGTCTCCCCGGAACAGATGAAAAAACTGGTGGAACAGATGAGAGAAGATTTTGATTATATCATCCTGGACTGCCCGGCGGGCATCGAGCAGGGCTTTCAGAATGCCGTGGCCGGCGCAGACAGGGCGCTTATCGTAACTACGCCGGAGGTGGCGGCTATCCGTGACGCAGACCGTATTATCGGCCTTCTGGAGTCACAGCAGATTGGCCGCATGGATTTAATCGTCAATCGTCTGCGTTTTGATATGATCCGTAATGGAGAGATGATGTCACTGGAGGACATTATGGATATTCTTTCTGTAAATCTGATCGGAGCCGTTCCGGATGACGAAAATGTCGTCGTATCCACAAACCAGGGAGAACCTTTGGTCGGAAGACATACGATGGCCGGACAGGCTTATGCCAATATCTGTCTCAGATTAATGGGACAAGAAGTCCCGCTGCTGGCAGAACGTTATCAGACTGGCTGGTTTCGTCGTTTGACACGATTCCTCGTGAGAGGGTAGGTGAGGCTTTATGGGATGGTTTTCTGGACTGGGCCGGAAGAGAAAAAAAGGCTCTGGTGCCATTGCCAAGCAACGGCTGAAAACGCTGCTGATTTCCGACAGGGCCGATTGTTCTGCAGATTTAATTAATGGTATTAAAGGAGATATCGGGCTGACACTATCAAAATATATGGAAGTCGATGTTGATCATATGGAAGTCAATATTCTTCAGAGTGAATCAGCCTTACGCGGCGATGGGGCCATGATGCTTGTCGCCCGGATACCTTTCAGAGAAATAAACAAGGTGATTTGTTAATGAACTTATATGAGGATAAATTTCGTTTTTTAAACTACAATCTAAAAAAATACAATTGGCGTTTATTACTTCTTGTCATAGCAGCAACAGTGCTCGGACTTTTTGTTATTGAAAGCGCGGCGGATGGTTATGCAAGAAAACAGCTATTGGGTATGATCGTCGGATTGGCCGGATTGATCATTATATCATTTATAGATTATAATTTTATTTTAAAATTTCAATGGCCGATTTATTTTGCAGCTGTGGCCATACTTGGCGCAGTGCTGCTTTTCGGAGTCAATGTAAATGGCGCCAAACGCTGGTTCTCACTTGGTTCCTTTGGGACGTTGCAGCCAAGTGAGTTCGCTAAAATTATGATGATCATTGTTCTGACCCGTCTAATCACAGATCACCGCGATCAGATCAGCCAGTTGAAAACATTGATCATGCTTGGTATTATATATATGATTCCTGTATTTTTGATTTACATGGAACCAAATATGTCGACAACACTGGTGTTTTTATTTATTTTTGTCATGATGATTTTCTGCGGAGGATTAAGCTATAAATTTATCGGAAGGGTTTTGGTATTTACGGTTCCGGTCGTTGGCTTTCTTGTCTGGTATATCCAGCAGCCTTTTCAGATCCTTCTTCATGGCTACCAGTTAAACCGTATTCTGGCCTTTTTGAATCCTTCCGAATATCAGCAGACCACTGCAAATCAGCAGTATAATTCGGTTATGGCTATTGGTTCGGGAATGATCACCGGAAAGGGACTGAATAATAATACGATTACATCTGTAAAAGGCGGCAATTTCATATCTGAACAGCAGACGGACTTTATTTTTTCTGTTATTGGTGAAGAGCTTGGTTTTGTTGGAAGCTGTGTTACCATTTTGCTCGTTGCTCTTATTGTATTTGAATGCCTGAAGGTTGCAAAAAATGCTTCCAATATGAGTGGGCGCCTGATTGCCTGCGGTGTGGGATCGATGATCGCTTTCCAATCCTTCGTCAATATTGGCGTGGCGACCAATATACTTCCAAATACAGGTCTGCCGTTACCTTTTATCAGTTATGGTTTAAGTGCTCTGCTGGCCAATATGGCCGGTATTGGGCTTGTTATTAATGTTGATCTACAGAAAGGCAGGAGGTAGGTAAGATGAATATTGGATTCGTTGCAAATGAAAGCAAGAAAAAATTAATGCAGAATTTCTGTATTGCGTATCGTGCGATACTGGCAAAGCATGAACTTTTTGCTACGGGAACTACCGGCCGATTGATTGAAGAAGTGACCAATCTGACCGTACACAAATATCTGGCTGGAACTTTAGGCGGGGAGCAGCAAATGGGCGCCCAGATAGAAAATAATGATATCGATCTGGTCATATTTATGCGGGACCCGGCACAGACCTCCGGTATGACCGATGTATATACCCTTGTCCGGCTCTGTGATGGCCACAATATTCCGCTGGCAACCAATCTTGCAACGGCAGAACTTCTTGTAAAAGCTCTTGACCGCGGTGATTTGGATTGGCGCGAATTTTACAAATGATTTAAGAACAGGATGAGAATAGTATGAAAAAGTTAAGGACTGGGATAGTCAGTCTCCTGGCCGTCAGTCTTTTGACGGGCTGTTCCGGCTCAGGCGGGCTGATCAAATCCTATACCGATACGGCATTGACCAGTAAAAGTTTGATCATTAATACAGCCATTGATGAAGATTATGATTTTTTCGCGGAAAATCTGGTTGTTTTTCCGAAAAATACAAATTCGGTCAGTGTTGGCGAAAATGAAAATGAAGCCGAAGGCGAGACGGATGAAACGGATACGGAGGCGACGGATACAAAAGAAACTCAAAAAAGCTCAACGGACAAAGAAGAAACAGAGCCGGCCGTGGAAATCTCCGAAACCGTGGCGGAAGATGAAAATATCGATGCTAAGACCGGTTTGGTAGCCGGGACAGATACACTCAATAACGTTTATGGAAAGAATGTGTATGACCGTGTTTATCCGGCCAGCGTAACGAAGATCATGACTGCTTTGATCACTATGCAGAAAGCAAACTTTGCCGATACCGTTATTTTTACAGAAGATATGGTCGTTACAGACTACGGGGCAAAGCTCTGCGGCTTCGAAGTCGGAGACAAACTGACAGTAGAACAGCTTTTCCAGGGGCTGATGGTCTACAGCGGTAACGACGCGGCGAATGCTTTGGCTATTCATATCGCCGGCAGTATTGATGCTTTTGCGGAAATGATGAATCAGGAAGCAAAAAAACTTGGATGTGTGGATACTCATTTTGTCAATCCGAGCGGACTTCATGATAACGATCACTATACCAGCGCCTACGATCTGTATCTGATTTTTAACCGATGTCTGGATTTTGATGTTTTCCAGGAGACAATCCGTCAAAATCAAGTCAGTATTACCTATAATAATGCTGCCGGTGACCCGGTAGATGCGGTTTACAATACGACGAATCAGTATTTTCTGGATACTTATGATTATCCGGAGAATGTCCGGGTCCTGGGCGGCAAGACAGGAACGACGGATGAGGCCGGATGCTGTCTGATTCTCTATGAAACAGATAACAAGAATCAGGGATATATTTCGGTCATTCTCGGGGCTGCAACAAGCGATGAATTGTATTCGGAAATGAATATCCTATTGAATAAAATTCCTAAATAGAGATTGAATTTTCAGTCAGCTTATACTATAATAGGATTAAGCTTATTACACGAATAAGACGAGGGCATATAGAGGAGGAGAACAAAATGATACAGATTATTTCAGGTGTAAAAGGTAAGGGTAAAACAAAATATTTGATCCAGAAAGCAAATGATGAAGTTAAAAACGCAAACGGTAATGTGGTTTATCTGGATAAAAACAACAAACATATGTATGAATTGAGCAATAAGATCCGTTTGATCAACTTGAGCGAATATCCGTTGGATACATATGACGCATTCTTAGGTTTTATCTGTGGTCTTATTTCTCAGGACCATGATTTGGAGGCTATGTATCTCGACAGCTTTTTAACAATTTCTTCCGTATCGGATGAATATATTGGCTTTGTTCTTTCCAAATTGAAAGATATATCTTCCAGATTCAATATCAATTTTGTTATCAGTATTTCCGTGGATGCTGAGCATTTACCGGATGATTTTAAAGACGATATCGTTATTTCTTTATAAAAAATGCAAAGGGACTCTGAAAGCTTCGGCTTGAGTCCCTTTTTAAGTCCTTTTTTCGCAATATTTTTATTCGGATTTGAGTTTCCAGAAAAGTACAAGTGAATAAATTCCTGAAATACCGACAACTGCGAAAATAATCCGGCTGATCATAGACATATTTCCGAAAATAACAGATATAAGATCCAGATTGAAGAAGCCGACAAGTCCCCAGTTAATGGCACCAATAATGATCAATATCAGACAAACAACATCCAACCAGTTCCGTTCCATAAAATTCCACCTCCTATTTTCTTTCTTTAGTATTTACGAATTTTTTGTGAAATATACCCTAAAAAATAATTTAGACTTTAAATCTTCCTTAAAAACATATATAATACTAAGATATGGGCGAAGATTACTTATATTATAAATATTCAGATTTTTTAAAAAAACATTATCATACTAAAGTTTATAAGCTTCCGGTCAACCTTCCGGTGACTTGTCCGAACCGATCAGACGGCCATGGATGTACTTTTTGTGCGGAGGACGGTACAGGATTTGAGGCCATGCCCTCCCATGTTTCCGTGACAGAACAGCTGATGCGAACACAGGAATATATCCGGCGCCGGTATAAAGCTCAGAAATTTATTGCCTATTTTCAAAACTATACAAATACCTACCTGCCGCTGGAACATTTAGCAGCCTACATGAAAGAGGCCGCCGTAGTGCCGGACATTGTAGAAATCGCTATATCTACCCGGCCGGACTGCATCCGGGAAGATTATCTGGATATGATGGAGGCTTTTTCGAAAAAGTTCGGGATTCGCATTGCCATTGAACTGGGGCTTCAGACGGCGAATTATCATACGCTTAAAGATATTCGACGAGGACATGGACTGGCTGAATATCTGGATGGAGCGTTGCGGATCAAACGGAGAAATTTTCTCCTGTGTACCCATGTCATTTTGAATCTTCCGGGAGATAATATGGAAGATGTTAAAGAAACGAGCAAAATCCTTTCTGTCATGGGAAATGATCTGGTTAAGATCCATTCTCTTTATGTTGCGAAGGGAACAGAGATGGCCAGGCTTTATGAAAATGGTCAGCTGGACATATGCTCTAAGGAAGAATACTTTCTCCGTCTGCAGAATTTTTTGGAATATCTTTCTCCAGAAATCGCCGTGGAACGGCTGTTTAGCCGTATTCCGGAAGAAGATGCGTTGTTTTCAAACTGGCAGACAAGCTGGTGGAGACTACAGGAAGAATTTATGGCATATATGAAAATCGAAAAAAGCTTTCAGGGAAAAAAGTGCGGCTATATGAATGGAGCGGCATTGAAAACAATCATTTAAAGGAGTTTATCCATTATGGAAGATACCCGCAAAAAATTTAAATTTCAATTGAATATCGGCTTTATTGTTTTTGCGATTATTTTTGTTTATCTGACCATAACCATTATTGTTAATTTAATGAAGGAAACAGTTTCTGTTTGTCGTGTGGAAGAGGGGCAGATTGTCAACAGTGCTTCTTTTACAGGCGTCTGTATCCGGGATGAAGACGTCATCAACGCAAATGGCAGCGGTTATATCAACTTTTATGTTGGTGAGGGAGACAAAGTCGCCAATTCAGGCAATATTTATCTTTTGAGTCAAAATCCACCGCAGGTATCGTCTGCGAAAAGCTTTGATGAAGATGAAACAGAAGTTTCCGGATCTGCCGATTTCAGCACTGCCGCTTACAGCGATATCCGTGATCAGATTACTGTCTTTTCCAAAAACTATACAGACAGCCAGTTTTCTCAGGTATATTCTCTGGGATATAATCTTCAGAGCCTTTCTACGGAAATGGTAAGTGCTGCCAAGATCCAGGATTATCAGGCCAGTACATCGGGCGGTCAGGTCGTAAAGACAACTCAGAGCGGCATTGTCTCTTATAGTTATGATGGCTATGAAAATCTGACTGTGGAATCGGTGACAAAAGAGGTTATCTCAGACAGTACCTATGAACAGCATCAGATTGATCCGTATACTTATATTGAATCCGGACACCCGGCCTATAAGCTGGTACACAGCCACCAGTGGCAGATCGTCATTCCTCTCAATGAAGATCAGGCCTCGCAGCTGGCCGATGTAACTTCTGTAAACTTAACATTTAAAAAGGATAATATCGAAACCGTATCTGATTTTTACATTCGTCAGGGAAGTGACGGTACTTATGGCGTTCTTACATTGAATGACTATATGGTACGTTATATTGCTGAACGTTATGTAGATATTGAAATCATTTTTGAAGAAGCCTCCGGGCTTAAAATTCCGACTTCTTCACTGTTGAGTAAGGACTTTTACCAGATTCCGATCCAATATCTTGTAACTGACAACCGTTCCTATGAATCCGGTTTTTATTGCGAACGTACGAATGAAAATGGAGAGACTGTAGCTGATTTCCGTACAACAGGTATTTATTATCAGGATGAAGAGTATTTCTATGTGAGCATGGATGATTATTCTTTAGGCGATTATATCGGCAAAGTCAATGCCGGAGGCGAAGACGAACGTTTCCGGATTGGCGCCACCGGACAGCTCTACGGCGTTTATAATTTAAATAAAGGATATACGCAGTTTGAAATTGTAAAAATTCTTCACAGAAACAGTGATTATTGTATTGTCGAAGAGAATTTAAATTACAGTGTGGCCCTTTATGATAATATTGTTCTGAACAGTGAAACTGTATCAGAAAATCAGATTGTATATTAGGAGATGATAATTCATGATTAAAGAAAATGTTGCTGAAGTTGAATCACGGATTCAGGCAGCCTGTGAAAGAGCTGGACGCAAACGGGAAGAGGTTACGCTGATCGCCGTCAGCAAAACGAAACCGGTCAGCGATATTTATGAAGTTATGGAGACAGGCATTAAAGATTATGGTGAAAATAAAGTCCAGGAAATGTGCGATAAGATTGAAACGATCCAGGAACCGTTAAATTGGCATATGATTGGACATTTACAGAGAAATAAAGTAAAATATATTGTGGATAAGGCAAAGTTGATTCATTCGGTGGATTCTCTGCGTCTGGCCCGGCAGATCAGCCAGGAAGCACAGAAAAAGGGTGTTGAAGCAGATATTCTTATTGAAGTGAATATTGCAGAAGAGGCGTCAAAATTTGGCCTGAATACAGAAGAAGTCATTCAGATGGTTGAAGATATTGCAAAGCTTCCGGCCGTTCATATTAAAGGACTTATGACTGTGGCGCCGTTTACCGATAACCCGGAGGATAACCGCCCTTATTTCCGTAATTTGAAACAATTAGCTGTTGACATTGCCGAAAAAAACATTGATAATGTTACTATGAGTGAGCTGTCAATGGGAATGACAGGCGATTATGAAGTTGCCATCGAAGAAGGGGCCACCATTGTACGTGTAGGCACCGGCATTTTTGGTGCAAGAATATATAAGTAGATTATACAGTTAGGAGATTATTCATGGGTAAAGGTTTTGATAAATTTCTAAATATGATTCGTTTAAATGATGATGATTACGATGATGATTATGATGACTACGACGATTATGATGATGACTACGATGATGATTATAACGATATACCGGCGCCGGTTGTAAAGAAAAAAACAACTAAAAAAGACACATCGGAACCAAAACGCGAAACGAAAGTGTCTGCAAAGAAAACATCCAAGCAAGAGCAGGTGTTTCAGACATCTCAGTCTGTGGCAGCGACTACTGCATCTTCATCCCGTGGAAAGATCGTACCGATGAAATCCAAGATTTCCAGAGGTGAAGTCTGTGTACTCAGACCGACGGTATTTGAGGATTCGCGTGAGATCAGCGATGTTTTACTTTCCGGCCGGGCCGCTGTCGTAAATCTGGAGGGCATCGATCTGGATGTGGCTCAGAGGATTATCGATTTTATTTCCGGTTCCTGCTATGCCATGGCTGGAAATATTGAAAAAATCTCAAATTATATTTTTATCGTGACGCCGGAATCTATTGAAATTTCGGGAGATATCCATAATGCAATCTCTTCCGGAATCCGCATTCCGTCATTTAACACCGATAATTTTTAGAGGTGAATCCTTTGTCTATCGATGTTATAAGCATTCTGTACTGGTTTTTTCGGGTT
>CATZYB010000025.1 GCA_958426095.1 uncultured Lachnospiraceae bacterium | reverse complement strand
AAATGCTTAATCATGCGGCACGGGAAAAACAAAGTCAGATATGCGTTGTTGAAACAATGCCAATAGAACTCAAAAAACTAACCGAAGACTGCGGTGCGGAGTATGTATCCAATTCTAAAGAATTGTTTGAATATCTGAAAAGGCTTTTGCCTGAATTTGCACGAAGAAATAAAAAGAAACGTGAACTTCTGGAGGCCGGCCTGGATGAGACGGATATTTTTGAACAAATGAAGGAAGAACAGCCAATATTTATTTTCATGGCGGATATCGGAGAATTTTTCAAGATGGCTTATAAACCGGAGGCTGGCGTGGGAAATATGTCCGGTTTCCTTGAAAATATTTTGGAGCGGGGCAGCCTGCATAATATTTATTTTGTGGGATGTTTGAAAGTGGAGGACGAGAGTTTTCTTACGGCCTATAAAGGATACAATATGCTTATTTCTTATAAAAAAGGTATCCATTTAGGCGGAAATCTTACAGGCCAAAAGATATTTAATTTTCAGAACGTGGCATACGCACAGCAGTCAAAGACGATGAAAAAGGGCATGGGCTATGTACCAAAGGATGAGGAGGAAAGCATTGGAATAGAAGTGGTTATTCCAATAGCTAAGAAATAGATATGATTGTAATGCTGATTTCGGATGAATCGAAAAATGAGCGTCATTATATTATTCGATATTCCAAAGATTTGGCAGGAAGATGGACGGAAGAATCCTGGCGGATGGTCGAATGTGCTACGATTTCCGAATTGATGAAGGTTGTTAATGACAAAATCCGCACAGACATTGTCTGTGTGGATATTACGATGCCCGGAGCTTTAGAATTAACGGTGAAATTACGTCAAAATACGCCTTCAGCTTATATCATTTTGATTGCCAGTCCGAGAATTTCGCCGATGACTTATATGCGTCCTTCGATTGGGGCGGAATCTTTGATGTTAAAACCGCTGACACAGGAACAGATTGAGACGGTTCTTTCAGAGGCGCTGGGGGTTTATATCCAGAGATTTTACAAACCGAATGAAAAAAAGGTATTTGTTTTGGAAAATAAAGGCGGTCGAGATTTGATTGATTATGAGAACATTTATTTTTTTGAGTCCAGAGAGAAAAGGGTCTTTTTGAATACAGATTCGGCGGAATATGGATTTTATGATACGTTGGATCAATTGGAAGAACGGCTTTCCGCGGATTTTATTCGTTGTCATCGAAGTTTTCTGGTCAATCGTAATAAGATAGAAAAGATTTTTTTATCTCAGAATCGATTGGTCTTAAAAGGAGATTTTGAAATCCCTTTGTCGAGAACTTATAAGCCTGAAATTAAAGAATTTATGGCGAGGGGGAATGTATGACGTGTCAGAAGTTTTAGAGACAGGAGTGATTCTGTCTTTCGATGAGTTTCGTATTCTTCTTTATGGAATGGGCATACGCAGTATCGAAGGAGTTTATATGGAAGATAAATCCTGTACGGATGAAGAAGTCGTTCGTGCGCTGTATCATATGTCAGAACAGGGAATTATTTCCGCTGCTGAAGACGAGGGATTCTTGCTGCGTGATGATATACAGGAAATCCTCTGGACTGTCGGATATCCCGAACAGACATGGATTTACCGTCCGAACGAAAAATGGACAGGAATAAAAACAGGGCCGGAATTTTATTGTTATAGGGCCGAAGATAAAGTTGTCGTCAGCGAACGGTATTGGAAAAAGAAAGAAGCCGTGAAACTTCAGTTGTTTTCAGAAGAAACATATGAGATATGGAAGGAGCAGATGGATGATGATTATCGTGGAGATTAAGGTACCGCTGATGGGAAAAGAATATGATTTTCAAATTGATGAGAACGTCCCATTGTACGAGATTAAAGAGGAGATTGCAGAAATCATCTGTCAGAAAGAGCAATATACTTTGGAAGGAGACACGGAGCGGCTTTTAATGTGGGAAGCACAAACGAAAAGGCGTTTAAATCTGAATTATTCGGCATTAAAGAATGGACTTAAAACGGGAAGCGTACTCATATTGGCATAAAGATGGTCGTTGGTCGCAGGAAATATGCTGTTTATCCGAAAGGAAACCAAAATATGGAATATCTGTTATGATAGACTCATCAAAAGAAAACAATTAAGTAAAAAGAAACGGAGGAACAGATAATGTCAGATTTCAGAGTATCGGTTACAGAGTTAAAAACAAAGGTTGATTCTTTAAGACAATTGAATAGTCAGTTCAAAAGTCAGGTTGGAAATCTTGAGGCAACAGAGGCAAGCTTAAATGGTATGTGGGAAGGACAGGCCAGAGAAACTTTCCACAATGCATTTGCCAGTGACAAAGTGCAGATGGATAATTTTTACAATGCAGTTGAAGCTTATGCTGCGAGACTGGAATCCATTGCTGCGAGATATGCCCAGGCAGAGGCGGCCAACATTGAAATTGCTAATGAAAGAACATACAGATAGTAAAGAGTGATTTTTGAAAAGGAGAAAGAATTATGGAAGGAATTATTAAAGTATCCCCTCAGTTATTAACAAGTACAGCATCCGAATTAAGTAATCAGGGAGCAACGGTCAGCAATCTTACAAATGAAATGATGAGTACTATTACCGGTTTGGCATCTGCATGGGAAGGCGATGCGGCAAACGCTTATATCACTAAATTTAAAGGCCTGGAAGACGATATTCAGAAGATGGTTCGCATGATCCAGGAACATAGTACAGACCTGGAAGAAATGGCAAGGATTTATTCAGAGGCCGATGCGGCCAGCGCCGACGAAGCGAACAGTCTCTCTTCAGATGTCATTGTATGATTTGATGAAAGTTAAGGAGCTGGTTTTGTGAAAGCCATTTATTTTAAACATGTTCAAGCAGCCAGAGAAGGGCTGCTTGAACAGATTTCAATATTGAGAAATATTCAGGAAGAATTGATAGAGACCGAACAGAAAATTAAATATATGTCTTTTACAGAACAGACCCTTTTATATCTTAAAGAAGGAAGGCGGGAATTAGAAAAAGAAATATTTTCGCTGCAGAGTATGGCAGATTGTCTGGAGGAAGTATCGGAAATATGTTTAAAAACGGAACAGAGAATTTGTGATTCCTATAATATGGAAATTGTTGCATATCCGAGAACCGTATTTGCGAGAAGTTCAATGAAGCATTTGGATAGCAACAAAAGTTTATTTAAATTTATCATAAAGAGATAGTGAAAGGGGTGAGGTTATGGCGGATTATATTCGTGTCTCTGTGGAACGGATAGAGCAGGACAAAAGTGCAATTCAGAACGAAGCAGAAGGCATTAAAAATTCTGTAATGGAACTTTATCAGGAAATGCAGTCACTTGGCACAACCTGGGAGGGCCCGGCGTGGCAGGCGTTTCAGAACCAGGTTGCAGCAGATATTGAGAATATGCAGGAAATACAGGTGAAGATTATGAACTATCTTGAACATATAGATTATGCCAGTAGAGAATATGGACGGTGTTCCGGAACGATTCGTCAGTTAGTGGATAATATTCGTATCTGAATATGCAGCATCTTGGAAAGGAGATTTAATTTATGGATCAGATACAAATAAGAGTTTCAACAGAAGTATTGGAGACTCGCGCAAACGCAGCGGAAGAAAAAATTAATGATGTACGGAAACGTTTTGAAAGAATTGCAGAAATTGTCAATAATTCTACCGGATATTGGGAGGGTGAGGCCAACGACGCTCATCGGAGAGAGTATCAGGAATATCAGAGTGAAATTGAAGAAGCGCTTCTTAGATTTCAGGAAAATGTTACGGATCTTCGGCAGATTGCTGGTATTTATCGTGAAGCGGAGGTGGAAACGACAAGTTTTTCCGGAGATTTACCGATAGATGTGATTCTCTGATGGTCTTACCGGATACAAAGGAGGAACTATGAGCAATATAGAATTTGATGTTCACATGGCACAGATGCAGGGAACGCATATTGAGGAGTTAAGACAGAAATTATCCGGTGCGATATCTGGAAAGTATGAGAATGTAATGCAGGAAATATGTAATGGCTGGAAGGGTGAAAATAGTCAACTATTTTTGAATAAAGCAAAGATTTTGCAGGAACAAATGGAGCATACCGTGTCAACCATTGAAAAAGCGCAGGAAGCCCTGAAGGACGCTGTGTTGAAAGCTGAGACAACTGAAGAAAAAGTAAAGGAGATTGGGGAAACCCGGAGATATAAATAAAGAATGGGTATAATTGATAAGATATTTCGGAAAAATGCGCGAATAAATTCAAAATTTCAGAGACAGCGGAAAAGCATTTTTGTGCGTGATGGTATGGATGTAAGAAAGCAGCAATTAGGTTCGGGGAAGGGAGAGATTTTCACAGGAAATCTGGAGGAGCATGCAACGAATTTTGTTGGAAATCCATCATTAACCATATGGAATGTAACATTTCTGAATGTGTGTACAGGTATGTACTATCGATACCGTTTTTGCGGAAAAATGTATATTGGTCGGAAGCCATTTGGAGCGCCGCCGGACCGAATGTTGAAACTTGATGGAGATCGTTGGATTTCAAAGCTGCATTGTATGATTTATGAGGAAGGACATAGATTATATCTGGCCGATTTAAATTCAAGAAATCATACATTTGTAAATAATATGCGGATTGATGTTCCTGTAATTTTAAAAAATGGTGATGTAATAAAAATGGGAACGACAGAATTAAAGGTACTGATTGGAAAGTAGGAATGATAACTTTTCAAACAGTACCTTTTTAATTTTAGTGAATCATAGTGAGTGCATGTGGGGGGGGGGGTAATTCTCTTTTGGATTCTCTGTGTCAATTTTGTTAATCGTTCGACAGTTTCTTCCGTGGAATAACAATTTACCGGATAAAGTGATTCCAGATAGTCATGAAAAGCAAACATCAAACTGGGCTCTTCCAGATTCAGATAAACAAGTTTGTTATCTGATGAGTGAAACAACAGATAGCCAATCTGTGATGCTGCAAAAACACAGAGATTGCTGGATGTAATTGGAGTTTCCGGACGAAGCATAATATAATTCATCTCCTGACAAGCTGTGATTAGGTTATGGAGTAGCAAATAACGATCGTTCAAATCTACAGGTTCATAGAGCGAATCCGGAAGTTCAGAAATACGTCCTGTATTTAGAAAATGGCGGATGCCATTCTCTGTGAAAAAGAATGTTACCAGGCCGCCTTTAAAACTGGCTGCGCTCTGCCTTATGTATCGCTTTACAGTAGTGATAAAAAGTTCTCTGTTTGGCAGGTTTTTAGTAATATATTTTTCCGGGAAAAAAGCCGGAAGCAGAGGTATCAGGCAGGGTTCTTTTTGAAAGGAAAAGCCGGATGCTTTATGGATATCCATCTGGTTAAAATAATTAAACTGAGAAAATATGGAGTCCGGAATATAAACCAGAGGTTTTGTTTCGGACTTTAATCGGTTAAATAGCGTATGAAAATGTTTCTGCAACTGCTTATTATAAAACAGTATACCGCTTTCCAGTTCTGGTGAAAAAGTCAGAACATAGTCAGAGGTGATGATTGCGGATGAGAAAAGTGTAAATATACTGTCACGCGTCAAAATACTGTCATAATAATAGAGCGGAATATATTTGCAGGAACAGGAAGTATATATAGGAATCAGCTTTTTGAGGCAAGATAAATTATAATCCCGCTTTTCAGCAGTGATGGTACTGTTATTGTTCAAACAGATAATATGTTCGATGGTAAGTTCCTGTTGATTTTTTACAGCCGCTATAAGAATATCCATGTAATTATGTTCCGGCTGAAAAATAAGTTTCAAATGTCCATGGCGTTTTTTACTTTCAGCGGAAAGAATACACCGCAGTGTAGTATCAATCGGATATTTTCCCGTAAGAAATATGGAATCCGAGTGTTCGGAAGAAAGCAGCGCTGAAGAAAAATCTGTGTATACTGAAGGAAATTCAGGCAGCTTTTCTGTGAAGTATTGAATAAATTCCTGCACATCTTTACGCCTGTAAAAATTGTCATATCCTGTCAGTGTGATTTCATAAGATTCTAACAGTTCGTGCCGCTCTATAGGAGTCAGACGCATAAAATCTGCCATTTTATGAACAATGTCTTTGGAAGCCGGATTCCGTTTGCCTTTTAGAATCTTATACATATTAGAGCGGTCCATATTGCAATATTGAGCAAGCAGAGGTGTTTTAATATTTTTCGCAGTAACGTGGTTAATAAGTAAAGTCGAAAATAGAGTCGCCATGTGTGGGCCTCCTTCAAAAAGTTTCATAAAAAAAGTATATCATATGGTTCGATAAATGTCGACGAAAAAACTTTGTGTGCAAAGCAAACTAATTCGGCGGAGTTGTTTTGAAAAACGCTTGCATTTTAATGAAATTGGTGCTATAGTTATTAAGATAACAGATTATGATGAAACTAGAGAGTGGACGCAAGTCCACTCTTTGTACGTGTTAAGGGGAATTTTTTCCGTGAAATGCTCTGGATTGGAGCGGCAAGGAGAGGTAGCGAATTGGCAAAGAAGGATTATGAAAGCAGAACCGAAGCATTGATTCAGCCGATGATTGACGAACATCATTTTGAACTGGTTGATGTGGAATGGGTTAAAGAAGGAGCAAACTGGTATTTGCGTGTATTTATTGATAAAGAAGGCGGTATTACGGTGGATGACTGTGAGCTGATCAGTCGTGCTTTTGAAGAGATACTGGACAGAGAAGACTATATTTCAGAAAATTATATTTTTGAAGTCAGCTCTCCGGGACTGGACCGGCCTTTGAAGAAAGAAAAGGATTTTGCGAGAAGTATCGGAAAAGATGTGGAAATTAAATTATACAAGGCATTGAATAAAGAAAAAGAATTTGTCGGCGTATTAACGGATTATGATAAGGAAACGATTACCATTGAGCTGGACGACGAATCAACAATGGTTTTTAAACGGTCAGATGTGGCATTAATCCGGTTGGCCTTTTTTTACTAGAATAGGAGGAATTTAGAAAATGAATAACGGACACGAATTAATCGAAGCTTTGAATCAGATTGAAAAGGAGAAAGGCATAAGCAAGGATATTTTGCTGGAAGCTATGGAGAATTCACTGGTGGCTGCCTGTAAGAATGAGTATGGTAAAGCGGACAATATCCGGGTAAATATCGACAGAGAGACCGGCGACGTGGTTGTTTATGCCGAGAAAGAGGTTGTGGAAGAGGTTGAAGACGAGGTTCTTCAGATCAGTCTGGCCAATGCACGACTGAGGGATATCCATTGCGAACTGGGAGACATTGTTCACATTGAAGTGACGCCAAGAAATTTTGGACGTATCGCAGCCCAGAAGGCAAAACAGGTTGTTGTTCAGAAGATTCGTGAAGAAGAGCGGAAATCTCTGTATCACCAGTATTTCGATAAAGAGAGGGACATTGTTACAGGTATCGTACAGCGTTATTCCGGACGGAATATCAGCATTAATCTTGGAAAAGTGGATACGGTGCTGACTGAAGCCGAGCAGGTGAAAGGTGAATATTTCCAGCCGACAGAGCGTATCAAGCTGTATGTTGTGGAAGTTAAGGATACGACAAAAGGACCGAAGATTACGGTTTCCAGAACCCATCCGGAACTGGTAAAACGTCTCTTTGAATATGAAGTTGCTGAAGTTCGTGACGGTACGGTGGAAATCTCCAGTATTTCCCGTGAGGCCGGTTCCAGAACCAAAATTGCTGTGCGTTCCAACCATCCGGATGTGGACCCGGTGGGCGCCTGCGTCGGTGTGAACGGTTCCAGAGTTGGCGCCGTTGTGGATGAGCTTCGGGGCGAAAAGATTGATATTGTAAATTGGAATGAAGATCCGGCCGTATTTATTGAAAATGCTTTAAGTCCGGCAAAGGTTGTTTCTGTATATGCAGATGAAGAGGAAAAAACGGCTTCCGTTATCGTGCCGGATTATCAGTTATCCTTGGCTATTGGCAAAGAGGGACAGAACGCCAGACTGGCAGCGCGTCTGACCGGATATAAGATTGATATTAAGAGCGAATCCCAGGCTTATGAAGAAGCTGAAGCGGCCGGATATAAAGAGGATGAATACTCTGAAGATGAATATGCTGAAGATGATATCGTTATGGAGAATGATGAAGAAGCGGCTCTGGAAGATATGGAAATTCAGGATTCGGAGGAATAATGGTCGCAAAGAAGATTCCTATGCGGCAGTGTACAGGATGCCGTGAAATGAAAAGTAAGCGGGAAATGATTCGGGTGATCCGGACGACAGAAAATGAAATCTGTATTGATGCCACCGGACGGAAAAACGGCCGGGGCGCATACATTTGTCCGAATATGGACTGCCTGAAGCTGGCTATAAAAAATCGAGGGCTGGAACGGTCATTAAAAATGGCCATACCTGAGTCGGTATATCAGCAGTTGGAAGAGGAGATGAGCCATATTGACAAGGGATAAAGTGTTATCTTATCTTGGATTGGCTGCCAAAGCGCGGAAGATTCAGAGCGGGGAATTTTCCACGGAGAAGTCGGTAAAAAGCGGAAAGGCGGCGCTGGTCATTGTGGCGTCGGATGCTTCAGATAATACAAAGAAAAAGTTTACAAATATGTGTACCTTTTATAAAGTGCCTATGTATATTTATGGTACGAAAGAGACATTGGGAGCTTCCATTGGCAGAGAGCTTCGGGCCTCTTTAGCTTTGGAAGATACTGGTTTTTGTAACGCCATAAAGAAACAGATTGATTCAGAACGGATGTAGACGGAGGTAGGTATATGTCAAAAATAAGAGTACATGAATTAGCGAAAGAATTAAATAAAAGCAGCAAGGACATTATTTATGCATTGAAAAGTCATGGTGTGATCGTGGAAAGCCATATGAGTACCATTGGCGAAGATCATGCGGATAAGATCAGAAAATATTTCACGGCACCGCCGGTAAAAAAACAGGAAGCTCCGAAGGCGGCACCGGAAAAAGCACCGGTAAGAGCAGCTCAGGCCCAGGGCGAACATCGTCCGAATAATGGGGCTCAGAACCGCCAGGGAGGCAATGGCGAACGCCGTCCATTCAATAATAACGGCCAGAACCGCCAGGGAGGCAATGGCGAACGCCGTCCATTCAATAATAACGGTCAGAACCGCCAGGGAGGCAATGGCGAACGCCGTCCATTCAATAATAACGGCCAGAACCGCCAGGGAGGCAATGGCGAACGCCGTCCATTCAATAATAACGGTCAGAACCGCCAGGGAGGCAATGGCGAACGCCGTTCATATAATAATAATGGTCAGAACCGCCAGGGAGGTAACGGCGAACGCCGCCAATTTAACAATAATGGCCAGAACCGCCAGGGAGGCAACGGCGAACGCCGTCCATATAATAATAACGGTCAGAACCGCCAGGGAGGCAATGGCGAGCGTCGTTCATTCAACAATAACGGCGGCCAGAATCGTCAGGGAGGTTATAATAACCGCGGCGGCCGTGGTGAAGGCAAGTTCAATCTGGACAGCGCCATCAGTAAAGAAGTTGTTGTATCTAAGGATACATCCCGTGAAAACCGGAGAAACTATAAAGATAAAGAGAAGCCGGTGAAGAGTGTTACTGACGGAAGAAACAGTAAGAAAGGATTTGGCGGCAAACCATTATCCAAGAAATCCAATCTTCAGCCGCCGACACAGAAGCCGAAGCCGGTTGTGGAAAAAGTTACAAATATCATTCTTCCGGAAGTTGTTACGATCAAAGAACTGGGAGATAAGATGAAAATCTCCGCAGCAGAAATCGTTAAAAAATTATTCCTTGGCGGTAAAATGGTGACTTTAAATACAGAGATCACTTACGATGAGGCCGAAGAAATCGCATTGGAATACGATGTGCTTTGCGAACATGAAGTCGTTGTTGACCCGATTGAAGAAATTCTCAAGGAAGATGAAGAGAAAGAAGAAGATTTACAGCCGAGACCGCCGGTTGTCTGTGTTATGGGTCATGTTGACCATGGTAAAACATCCATCCTGGATGCCATTCGCAACACTCATGTAACAACCGGTGAAGCCGGAGGTATTACCCAGCATATCGGCGCTTATGTTGTCGATGTGAAAGGTGAAAAGATTACTTTCCTGGATACTCCGGGTCATGAAGCTTTTACGGCCATGCGTCTGCGTGGCGCCCAGTCCACAGATATTGCTATTCTGGTCGTTGCCGCCGATGACGGTGTTATGCCTCAGACCATCGAAGCCATCAGCCATGCGAAGGCTGCGGGAATCGAAGTGATTGTTGCCATCAATAAGATTGATAAACCAAGTGCCAATGTAGAGCGCGTAAAACAGGAATTGACCGAATATGAACTGGTTCCTGAGGATTGGGGCGGAACAACTTTATTTGTGCCTGTATCCGCTCACACAGGCGAGGGACTGGATGACTTATTGGATTCCATTCTCCTTCAGGCTGAAATGTGCGAATTAAAAGCCAATCCAAATCGGAAAGCCAGAGGGCTTGTCATTGAAGCCCAGCTGGATAAAGGTAAAGGACCTGTGGCAACCGTTCTCGTTCAGAAGGGAACCCTTCATGTAGGCGACTGTCTGGCTATTGGTTCTGCCTTCGGTAAAGTCCGTGCTATGGTAGATGATAAGGGACGTCGTGTAAAAGAAGCCGGTCCGTCCATTCCTGTAGAAATTCTTGGATTAAACGATGTACCGGAAGCCGGTGAAGTGTTTATTTCCACAAATACTGAAAAAGAAGCTCGTTCCATTTCTGAGACATTTATTGCTCAGAAAAAGGAAAAACTTCTGGCGGATACAAAATCCAAGTTATCTCTGGATGGTCTGTTTGACCAGATTCAGGCCGGACAGATTAAAGAATTGAATCTGATCGTTAAAGCCGATGTTCAGGGTTCTGTGGAAGCAGTAAAACAGAGCTTGCTGAAGCTCTCTAACGATGAAGTGGCAATTAAGATCATTCACGGCGGCGTCGGCGCCATCAACGAATCTGACGTTACCCTGGCTTCTACTTCAAATGCGATCATTATTGGTTTCAATGTACGTCCGGATAATATGGCAAAGACGGTGGCGGAGACAGAGAAAGTCGATATGCGTTTGTACCGTGTTATTTACAATGCTATCGAAGATATCGAAGCAGCGATGAAAGGTATGCTCGACCCTGAATTCCGTGAGAAGATCACTGGTCATGCAGAAGTTCGTCAGACTTACAAAGTATCCGGCGTAGGTACGATCATCGGCGGATATGTGCTTGACGGAAAGATTGAGCGTAATTCCAAGGTGCGCCTCATTCGTGATAATGTGGTCATCCATGAAGGTGAACTTGCGTCTCTGAAACGTTTTAAAGATGATGTCAAAGAAGTGGCAGCGGGATATGAATGCGGAATGTCTCTTGAAAAATATAACGATATTAAAGAAGGCGATCAATTAGAAGTCTTCGTTATGGAAGAAGTTCCAAGATAGAAAGGAATTATATGAGAAAAAACAGTATTAAAAATACCCGTATTAACGGGGAAGTTCAGCGTGAATTGAGCCGGATCATTTCGAGAGAAATCAAAGATCCGCGCATTTCGCCGCTGACCTCCGTGGTGGCGGTGGAAGTGGCTCCGGATTTAAAGAGCTGTAAAGCTTATATCAGTGTTTTCGGCGATGAGACCGATCAGAAAGCTACGCTGGAAGGTTTAAACAGTGCGATGGGATATATTCGTAAAGAATTGGCCCATTCGGTGAATTTGAGAAATACACCGGCCATTACCTTTATTATGGACCAGTCCATCGAATACGGTGTCAATATGTCAAAAATGATTTCCGAAGTCAATAAAGATTTGAAAGAGGAAGATGAGGATGAAGAGCTTTCTTGAAAATCAGATTATGGGGAGCCGGACGGTTGCCATTGCAGGTCATACCCGGCCGGATGGTGACTGTGTCGGTTCCTGCATGGGACTTTACAATTATATTTTAGAAAATTACCCAGATATCTCAGTGGATGTTTATCTGGAACCTATTGCAGAAAGTTACAAACTGGTGAAACGCACGGAGGAGATTAAACAACCGGGGAGAGAACCAAGGGTGTATGATTTGTTTATCTGTCTGGATACGAGTCAGAAGGACCGTATGACACAGGGCGCCGAGTTTTATTTTGACATGGCAAAAACGACTATCAATGTTGATCACCATGTGAGTAATACAAAATTTGCTGAGGCGAATCATGTTGTGCCGGAGGCCAGTTCAGCCAGTGAAGTGGTCTATGATTTACTGGATAAAGACAAAATCGGCCTGGCTTCTGCAGAAGCTCTGTACATGGGGATTATCTGTGATTCAGGGGTATTTAAATATTCCAGTACCAGTGAGCATACTATGCGGATTGCCGGACACTTGATGAGCATCGGTGTGGACTGCAGCCGTTTTATTGACGAAGTTTTCTATGAACGTACCTACACCCAGGCCCGGTTGATGGGACAGGCTTTGTTAAATAGTGTCTGTGTCTTTGGGGGACGTTGTATATATACGGTAGTTGATCGGGAAATGTTTGAACGGTTCGGTGCGGATCACAATGACTTAGAAGGTATTGTGGAGCAGCTTCGACTGACAAAGGGTGTTGAGGTGGCGGTCCTTATTTCTGAGACGGAAGAAGGGACAAGTAAATTCAGTTTCCGTTCCAAACGTTTTGTGGATGTCAACAAAGTGGCGGCTGTTTTTGGCGGCGGAGGACATGTCCGGGCGGCGGGCTGTACGGTTCAGGGAAATTGGAAAGAGCCTTTGAAAACATTTTTAGAAGCGATAGAAGGGCAGCTTGAAGCAGATGTATAACGGAATTATTAACATCTATAAAGAAGCTGGTTTCACATCGCATGATGTGGTGGCCAGGCTTCGGGGCATATTAAAACAAAAGAAAATCGGACATACAGGAACATTGGATCCGGAGGCGGTCGGCGTTCTTCCGGTCTGCCTTGGCAAAGGAACGAAGGTCTGCGATCTGCTGACGGACAAGGATAAGGTCTATGAAACGGTTATGCGCCTTGGTGTGGTGACGGATACTCAGGATATGACGGGGAAGATTCTGAAAGAGTCACCGGTCAAGGTGACGAGAGAGAGTCTGGAAGGAGTTCTGGAACAGTTTCGCGGGGATTATGACCAGATTCCGCCGATGTATTCGGCGTTGAAGGTTCAGGGGAAAAAGTTATATGAACTGGCCCGGGAAGGTCAGGTGATCGAGCGGAAAGCCCGGCGTGTGCACATATTGGAGCTGGACTTGCTGGAGATTGAGGCGGATGGGATTCACGTACATATGCGTGTGCATTGTTCCAAAGGGACCTATATCCGGACCTTGTGCCATGACATCGGTGAGCAGCTTGGCTGTGGTGGAGCTATGGAGAAACTTACACGAACCCGGGTCGGCGTCTTTAAAATAGAGGATGCCATGACCTTGGCTCAGGTAGAAACCTGCGCTCAGAATCAGCAGATGGATTCCATTATCCATTCAATTGACAGTATGTTTACCATGTGGCCTGCGGGAAGAACCAATGCATCGGTTGACCGTTTGTTGTATAATGGAAATATGCTTTATAGGGAGGACCTGATTTTGGAGAGCTGCGGAGGGAATGGCGCAGAAAAAAACTCCGGAGTCGGGAAAGAGCCGGAATCCGGCGAAAAAATCCGGGTTTACGACAGTAAGGGACAGTTTTGTGCGATCTATGTATATGACGGACGGCACAGAATGTTTAAAAACGAAAAAATGTTTGTGTAATCGGTAGGAGATTCGGCATGATTTATATTACAGGAACAAGAGATATACATTTGGAAAATACGGCGGTGGCTCTGGGAAAGTTTGACGGCCTGCACCGGGGACACCAGATTTTGATAGAGAAAATAAAACAGCATAAGGCAGAAGGGCTTCAGGCGGTGATGTTTACCTTTGATTTTCATCCGGCCTCCCTTTTGTCAAATAGACCGCTGGATTTAATCTTTACCCGTGAGGAGCGGATTAAATGGGCGGAAAAGATGGGGATTGACGTGCTGATTGAATTTCCTTTTACGAAGGAGACTTCCGGAATTGAGGCGGAGGATTTTGTAAAGGATGTTCTCGTGGATGGCCTTGGCGCCAAAGTCATTGTCTCTGGCAGCGATTTCCATTTTGGGCATGAGCGCCGGGGAAATGTGGAGATGCTGAGAGAACTCGGAAAGGAAATGGGATTTACGGCGGATGTCTGTCAGAAGCTTCAGATTGAGGCTCCGATTTATAAGGACGGACAGTTTACGGGACGGAAGGAATTCCGGGATATAAGCAGCACGCTTATTCGTGAGGCCATTCGCCGGGGGGATATGGAGTTTGCCGCAGAAATGCTCGGAGCGCCATTTGCTGTGTCCGGGGAAGTTGTTCATGGCCGTCAGCTTGGTCGGAAACTTGGTATGCCAACGGCAAATGTGATGCCGCCGATGCATAAGATCATGCCGCCAAACGGCGTTTATTCTTCTCGGACCATTGTCGGTGATTATGTGTACCATTCAGTGACAAATATCGGCTTTAATCCGACAGTGGCAGATAACAACAGCAAGCGGATGGAAACCTATGTTTATGATTTTTCCGGAAGTTTGTATGGTGAAGAGATTGAAGTTCAGCTCTTCCGTTTTGAACGTCCGGAGATGAAATTTGACGGTGTGGACGCGCTGAAAAACCAGATTCATAAGGATAAGGCAGGAACCATGGAATATTTTGGAACCCATCCGGATTTATAAGACTATAAAACCCTCAAACAGACGGCATTCAGCAATCAGTGTGCTTTTGTTTGAGGGTTTTGTTTTTGCAGAGCTATTTACTTTTATTTTTGTTTCAAATATAATAAAAAGAGAACGAAAGAAAAAATAAATAAATTACCAAAGAAGATTCCACCCAATGAACAAAGGACAGAGAATATGAACGATAAAAAATAAGGAGAGATACATATGGGTATTATTAAAACATGGGAGGAACTGGAGATCACAGATGATTTCCTCTTTGGAAAGGTAATGAGGAATCCGGAAATCTGCAAGCGGACAATTGAAGCGATTTTAAACATTGAGGTTGACCACATTGATTATCCGGAAGAACAAAAAATTATAAATATGACGGCGGACGCAAAAAGCGTTCGTTTGGATGTTTATGTCAAGGATGCGGCCAATACGGTTTATAATATTGAGATGCAGCCGACAAAGCGGGGACATTTGCCAAAACGCAGCCGTTATTACCAGGGAATGATCGATTTAGAACTTATCGAAAAAGGCGAACTTTATGATAAATTGAAACGCAGCTATGTTATATTTATATGTCGATTCGATTTGTTTGGTAAAAATCGTTGTATTTACACTTTTGAAAATCGCTGTATAGAGGACATGGATGTCGCATTAGGCGATGAGACAGTTAAAGTATTTCTTAATTCCAAAGGGGATATGGAGCAAATTGACCAGAATCTTAAAGCTTTCTTGATGTATGTGAATAACCATGACGTTGAAAACGAGAATGATTTTGTTGATATGATTAAGCGCGAAGTGGCTCAAATTAAGGCAAATAAGGAATGGAGGCGAGAATATATGACATTATTTATGCGGCTTCAGGAAAATTTGGAAGAGGGACGTAAAGAAGGGCGCAAGGAAGGTCTAAGAGAAGGGCGTAAAGAAGGGCGCAAGGAAGGCCTAAGAGAAGGACGGAATGAAGGCGAGACAATAAAAGTGATTTCTCAGATCAGAAAGAAATTAGCCAGAAATATTTCGGAAGAGGATATGGCGGATATGCTGGAAGAAGAATTAGAATATATTAGAAAAATAGTGAAGCTTGTGCAGGATAATCCGGAACTAAGCGATGAGCAGATTTTTTACGAGCTGAGGAAATAGGCTGAGTGCCAGATAGGAGACGTTCCTTGACAAGCAACTATCCTATTGGTATAATGGGATTGATATTAGGAGGGACTAACCATGGTTAAAATTACATTGAACGTGGAGGGCATGGCCTGCCAGATGTGCGAGGCACACATTAATGATGCGGTGCGTCGGGATTTTAAGGTGAAAAAAGTGACATCATCCCATCGTAAAAATACGACGGAGATTATTGCTGAGGAAGCGCTTGATGAAGAAGCATTAAAAGCGGCTATTGATGCAACGGGCTACAGTGTTACCGGTATAAAAACAGAGCCTTATGAGAAGAAAGGATTTTCTTTGTTTCGAAAATAAGGAGAAATTTAATAAATGTTGCATTTGCAACGGACATGTTGATTAAATATGATAAAATAAAAAGGGAATGGTGTTGGTGCCATTCTCTTTTTGTTAAGTAATAATTATTGGAAATTACATATAACCTGTTTTTTTACAAGTTTAAAAACCATTAAAACAGTATGATTATATACATGTATTTGATTACGAAGGAGGGAATAAAACTTATAATGAACAAGGAGGAAATAGATAAACTAAAACTAATTAAATCCATACATGTGATGACGCATATTCCTATCCATGTGTTTGATGAAAATTTTAATCTGGAAAGCTGTTATGCATCGGAACGTGCTGCCGTTATGCCTTATGATTTTTCTAAATATTATGACAAAGAGAAGAGAAAATCATTTCTGTTTTCCGGTATATTGGATGAAAACTTTCTGACATATACTTATCCGGGAACTATTTTGATTATCGGTCCTTTCTCCATCGGATATTTAACCGATGAAATGATTCGCGAGAGAATTCAAAAAGTTACAAAGGACGGAAATCGATGGAAACAATATCATGAGTATCTTTCGCTTTTGCCGGTGATAGCTCTGGGAGACATCCGGGATTTCCTCACCCATTTAAATTATGTATTTAAAAATGATATTGAGTGTCCTTATTCCGAAGAACTATATAGGCAGGTCCGGGAAAACCGGATCAGTATTGAAAAGAATTTCGATTGTGACCGGAGAATATTTCAATCGGATCTATATGAATATTTATATGAACAGAAGTTTTTAGAGGTTGTTCAGAAGGGGGATGCAGAACAGCTCAAAGAAATCCTGGTAAAAACCGGAGGCAGTATTATTCCGGCCAGTTCTTCGGAAGACACGCTGCGCTCTGAAAAGAACTATACGATTATCGTTTTGGAAAAGCTGTCTTCACAGGTCATCCAGATTGGATTTGAAATTTCGGAGGCCTACAGATGTCGGGATTATTATATGTAGAAACTTGAAGAAAAGCGGACATTGGAAGAAGTGCTGCGTGTCAGAGACTGTGCTATTATCCATTTTACGGAAATGATGAGCCAATTTGCCTATATTAGCTGTTCCCCTTTAATTAAATCAATTATACAGTATATTGACCTGAATTTATATTCTTCCATGAAAGTACGGGATATTGTTAAAACCTTCTATATTTCGGAAACATCGCTGCGTTCCAGGTTTAAGGCGGAAATGGGAATCAATATCATCGAATATATTCAAAAACGTAAAATTGATGAAGCAAAGCTGCTGCTGAAAGCGGGACTATCTCCGCTGGAAGTTTCATTAGATTTACATTATTATGATTATTCTCATTTTTATAGAACTTTTAAAAAAATTGCCGGGATGACGCCAAAAAACTATCAAATAACCAGTCAGAGCTGACAGTCGCTGAAATTATTCAGGTGGTGAAAGATATGAAGAAGAAGGTGCTGGACGGCCATTGGACGTCCAGCACCTTTACATACCCCAATAAGAAGGCATACCGGAATTTTTTTATTCCACTTTCATCATCCGATACCCCACCCCAATGTGGGTTTGGATATACTGTGGAGAATCCGGTGTTGGCTCCAGTTTTTTTCTCAGCGTTGCCATAAAGACTCGGAGAGAGGCAATATCATTATCCCAGCTCCGTCCCCAGATATTTTGTGTAATAAAAGTATGCGTCAACACTTTTCCTACATTTTTGGACAGCAGACACAGCAGCTTATATTCAATCGGTGTCAGATGCAGCTCCTGGTCATCCAGATACGCGCATCCACCGGCATAGTCTACCTTCAGTTTTCCATTGACAAAGACAGAACTGGCTGCCAGTATCTCTGCTGTCATATAAGAAAGTCTTCTTTGAGTAACCCGAAGTCGTGCCAGTAGTTCTTCTACGGAAAAAGGCTTTGTCAGGTAATCATCAGCTCCTGCATCCAGTGCTGCGATCTTATCATTATCTTCACTGCGGGCGCTGATAACGATAATCGGCAGATTTGACCACGAACGGATATTCTGGATGACCTGTACGCCGTCCATATCCGGCAATCCGAGATCAAGCAGGATAATATCCGGATTATGGGAGGACGCCTCCAAAACAGCAGCTCCGCCATTCGCTGCGACCAAATAGCGATAATCATTGGTTTTTAATGTCGTTGTAATCAGGTTGCGTACCGGAAGATCATCCTCCACAACCAATATTAAGGGCTTATTCATGTAATTCAACCTCCCCTGCCGGTAATGTAAATGTAAAGACGGTTCCTTTCGGGTCACGATTGGTCACCCAGATAGTTCCTCCGTGAGCAGTGACAATGGATTTGCACAGCGAGAGGCCCAAACCGAGACTTCTTCGGCTGTCTGCGATTTTGTTGGCTCCGCTGTAAAACATATCAAAAATATGTGGCTTTTGGTCATCAGGAATACCGGGACCGTCGTCAGAAACAGAAACAAGGACTTGCCGTGCCGCATTGTTTTTCTCGGTGTGAACCTCTATCACAGACCCGGCCGGTGTATACTTGATAGCATTATCCAGCAAATTGATGATAACCTGGACGATCAGTTTGGCATCAATGCTTGCAAGAATAAAATCCTCGGAGGAACTGACACGGATGGTGTGTTCCTTACTTTTGCGATTGATGTGCCGCAGAGCCTCAGCAACTACCTCGTCCATCAATTCCATGGACTGTGTCAGGTGAACCTGTCCGCCTTCAATCCTGGTAATAGCCAGCAAATTCTCTACCAGGTTGATCAACCACATGGAATCGTCATAAATATCTGTAAACGTTCGTTTTTTCGTGTCATCGTCCATTTTTTGATAGTTAGCCAGCAGGTTGTCAGCGTTTCCGGAAATGGACGTAAGCGGTGTGCGCAGATCATGCGAAATGGCACGAAGAAGGTTTGCACGAAGCTGCTCATTTTTAGCCAGAATAGCAGCTTCCTCTTTTTCACGGGCATTTTTAATATTCTCTAATGCCAGAGCGCATTCGCCAAGAATCGACAACAGGACGCTGTTTTCAAAAGAATCCAGAGGAA
>CATZYB010000024.1 GCA_958426095.1 uncultured Lachnospiraceae bacterium | reverse complement strand
ATAAAATTTTCAATATTTTTTCAATTTAGCCTTGACTTTTTATTTGCAGGCTTAATTAGTCAGGAATAGTTTAACAATTAAGATGGAGATTCGGACAAAAAATGCCTGAACAGCAAAGGCTTCTGCTTGAAATGTCTTTTTAGAAAGTTTAAGATATATATTTTTTCAGCTGCTCCCGGAGGCTTCTTGAAAAAAGGCAGCGTTCACCATTATCCATGATAACCTCCCGGCGTTTTAAATCCAGTCCGGCGATGCGTCTGGTATTGACCAGATAAGCGCGGTGAACCCGAAGAAATCCCTCGTCGAGGGATTTCTCAAGCTCCTGAATGCTTCCGATAAAGTCGATACGGTCCAGGTCAGCATGGAGAATGATTCGATGGCTGCGCACACCGGTCTCAAAAAACAAAATTTCATCTATAGGCACATGTTTGACCACATCCATGATTTTTACAGTAAAATAGGGGCGATGTTCGGTCACATCTTCCCGCATGCGGTCGGTAATAATACGCAGGCAGCGGCTCATGTCAGAGAACATCTTTTCCGGATTCTCTTTAGTAATATAGTCCAGCGCTTCCAGATGATAACGGAAGGTTTCAAATGCAAGCTCTTTGTAGGCTGTAACATAAATAATAAAGCCCCGGGTATCATACTTTCGTATTGCCTGCCCTAAGGAGAAGCCGTCCATAGTCTCTCCATTCAGCTCCACGTCCAGAAAATAAATACCCCTTCCCGGCGTTTTTTGAACAGCTTCAATAATATCCTCCGGGTGATTGGTGACCAGGGACAGAGACCTATCATAGCCTTCGATCAATATTTGTTTTTCTAAGTAAGTCTGCAATTCGGCCCGGATCCGGGCATCATCCTCGCATATATAAACCGGCAGCAATTTTGCGCCTCCTTTATTTTTCTATAATTTTTAATTCCTGAATAAAGAATCCGTTTTTTACGGTGGTCGATGGCAGCGCAAAGTCATACTGGGATAGAATCTGATGATAACTGGCCAACCCTACACCACGGTCCTTATTTTTTGTCGAATATCCGACGGTACTAATTTTATGAAAATCGATGGCCTCGTGCAGTGTATTTTTCACCAGAAAAGTCGTATAATCCGCCTGACTGCTGATAATCATATGGATTTGTCCTTCCGGGTGTCCCTGTACGGCCTCGATGGCATTGTCCATGAGAATTCCGAGACACCGGCATAAATCGGTTTCCCGCAGGCGGGTTTTGTCAAAGGCCCGGAAAACCTCCAGATAGTAATGGATATTGGACTGTTTCATCTGTTCCAGCTTAGTCAGAATTAGGCTTTTGACGGCCAGATGATGGATGTTGGCCAATTGATTCATCAGCTTGAGTTCACCTTCTACCTGGTTGTCGAAATCCGCCGTCATATTTTGGATAAAGCTCTGTACGGCAGAAATATCCCCATCCTGTGCCTGGAGATACATACCGGACATCATATTTTTAAAATCATGGCGGAACCGGCGGACCTCTTGCTGTAAACCTTCAAGATTTTTAATATAGGAGGCCTGTTGCTGCAGGTTGATTTTCTGGGCGTCAATTTGCTGCTTTTGCATATCCTGCCGGCTAATGTAGACGAAAAGTACATAAATCATGAGAAGCAGTAAAATCGTAATCATGAAATTACTGCCGTTGTTCCGTTCAAATTGTTCGATTATCTGTTCAATAAATACAAGTAAAAGCGGATAGTAGCTTATGAAAATAAGCATGTCCTTCCGTATCACTCCATAGTCCAGCCATTGGCGGTAATGTCGCCCGGCTCCGGTAATATATAATATAATGGATACCCCGAGCATGCACAGAGGCGCAATAACCCATAAAAAGAACATATATGTCAGCCGCTCATCCATGACAGCCAGGCGAAAGACCATGTCCGGAGCCAACAAAAATCCTACATAACAGCCGATGTCTAATGCTATTCCAATAATGAGCATCGTAAACCAGCAGATTTTTTTATTTTTTCCGTACAAAGCCATCAAAAGCAGAGTACCGCCGATTAATAGAGAATACTCCGTGAGGCCGTCAGCAAGATAAGGAATATCCATTAAGCCGTTTTTGAGCATTACCGCGCCAAGTACGGCGCAGCCAATAACTATCAGACAAATTGCGCCAAACACCCGAAGCCAGTAACGCAAGCCGCCGTCAGAAGGCTTTCCCATTAGAATGACTGCTGTGATGACGATAAAAGTGCAATTCATGAACATGGATACCATATTGGCGGCGACGATTTGTGAAAAACTCATAGTAATCTCACCCCGATATTACTATACACTATTTTTCGTGGAATGAAAACCGGATAATTTATGCTCCAATATCTTTTCTCGTATATTTGACAAAGGCGGCTATGATACCGATAATGGCATAGATGAGGCCAAGGGAGAGCAGACGGATGTCAATGGTGCTGTCGGATATAATATCCGCGGCTTCGGCATAGGCAAAGGGTGTGATGTATTTTAAAAATTCGGCCTGATCGCTGATATTTTTAAAGATGTTAAAAAAATAGAGCAGGGCTGCAAGGCCGATTCCGGCGCCAATCCCGTTTCGTCGGATAAATGCGGAAATTCCGAAGCAGATACAGGCAATCTCGATTTGAAGAATTGTGTAGGCGCCGTGTAGAAGAAGGAATTCTCTGACGGCCAGTTCTTCGCCGATCAGAGCAAAGGAGGCGGCAGAAATTGCCATAACAACTAAGTTCATAAGGACTAATTCAAAGAGAATGGACAGTAGTTTTTGAAAAATGACCGTCCGGCGGCGAACC
Organism: uncultured Lachnospiraceae bacterium; assembly: GCA_958426095.1. Taxonomy (GTDB): domain Bacteria; phylum Bacillota; class Clostridia; order Lachnospirales; family Lachnospiraceae; genus Frisingicoccus. Next base: position 16,475 of record CATZYB010000024.1, on the reverse strand, counting down.
GGGTGAGTCAGAAGAAATTCGGCAGTCCGTTCTTTTTCTTCTTTGGCAAGGGCATTGATTCCGAGCAGGGCTGCAAAGAATCCGCCGCCGATACTTAGAATGTTACCGCATTCAAGAGCATAGAAGCCCATGACGTCCCCGAAGTTTAAACGGTCCATCCCGAAGGCCTGAGTGAAACTGCCCATATTGGCAAACATATTGGTGACATCACCCATTCCCGTGTTCATTTCCGGAAACATAATCATGCAGATAAGAAGCAAGAGAGCGATGGCCAGAGTCCAGATTAAAAGAGATATGCGGTTTTGTCGGATTTCGTGAAGAAAAATTGTCATAAGATGTCGGCCTCCTTTGTGTAATAGTGAAGGAAAATTTCTTCCAGTTCCGGTTCGGTCACTGTCATGTCGGTAAGGGGAAGATGATTCAGTTCGGTAACTAAAGTTTTGATGTTGCCGTCATATAGAAAGCTGACAGAATTTTCTGTGCAGGTGATATTTTTCATGTTTTCCAGTTCCGGGGGCACACAGATACCGTGAAGCGTGACGCGTCGGGCTTTTGTGTTCGTCAGTTTTTCCACAGAATCACAGGCGATCAGACGGCCTGCGCGAATGATAGCGGCATTTTTGCAGTGATGCTGGATTTCTGAGAGAACATGGGAGGAAAGAAAAATAGTTGCGCCCTCTTTGTTTCTTTCATGAATGAGTTCAAAAAAAGCTTTTTGCATCAATGGATCCAGTCCGCTGGTGGGCTCATCCAGAATATATAAATCCGGGTGGTGCATGAAAGCGCAGACGATGGAGACTTTTTTGCGATTCCCAAGAGAAAGCTCTTCCACCTTCTTTTTAGTGTTTAATTCAAAGCGTTCACATAGCCGTCGGATTTCTGAGCGGCAGTTTTTTTGGCGGAGTGAAGCCGACAGCCGGAGAATTTCATCAACTCTCATTCCATGATAAAACATAGCTTCGGAAGGCATATACCCAATGCGGGAGAGGATGTCTATGCGGCCATGGATAATATCCTTGTTAAAAATCCGGGCATTTCCGGATGTTGGTGAAATCAGACCGAGGAGCGTGCGGATGGTCGTACTTTTTCCGGCGCCGTTGGGACCGATAAAGCCGAAAATATCTCCAGTCTCCACAGAAAGATCCATGTCAATAATTCCTCGGGATTTACCATAATACTTAGTCAGATGTTCAGTTTGAATAATTTTCATTTTCCGCTCCTTTCTCCGTTTTTTCGCGGCAGTAGGCTATCTTCCAGAAGTCCATGATTTTTAAAAAATCTTTTTCCAATTGGTCAAAATCAAAGGTATCCTGCTGTAAGGCTTTCCACAGATAGCCCTCTGTGGTCCAGTACATCGTTTTAAACATTATTTCCAGGTCCAGACCGGGATGAAAGTCCTCCGGATTGATTTTCGGCATAAAAATGGCGGCGCTGTTTTGGACAAGAGAAGCGTAGCTTTTTTGAATTTCCAGGGAAATTTCCGGATCCTTTTCATAAAAGGCTTTCAAAGTAAATCCGGTCAGGTCGGGGTATTTTTTCATGACGGCTAATTTGGCATACATACCCCGCCGCATCATTTCAAACAGATCTGTCGGTTCATAACAGGAATAGTCTTCGATCGTTTCAAGAATCATTTCGGCAGCCTTATTCCATAAAAAGAAATAGAGTTCTTTTTTATTGCGAAAATAATGGAAAAGCAAAGATTTACTAATGCCCGCGGTCTGTGCGATTTCGCCGACAGGGCTTTTTTTGTAGCTGTTTCGGCTGAATACATGATAACCTGCATTAATGATACGCTGTTGCTTTTCTTCGGGTAAATTAAAAAATTTATCGTTCATAGGAATACCTCCGTTAACCGTTTTGGTTAATTAAAGTATGGCATGATTGACCGTTTTTGAGAAGACCTTAGAAAAATAAGTTATTCATCATTATTCGGCTTACCGCATACATTATGATGAAGTCGCGGCGACGTGGAGGTGGAAGATGGAAGAAAAAAGCGGGGGCGGTTATGTTGTTGTCCAGGCAGAGCTCATGCTGTTGGCTTTTTTAATGCTGTTTGGAATTTTAAAATGGCTGAACTCAGATACAGTGGTCAATGCGGAGACAAAGAATGGCGAAGCAGGAGAGAGTGGACAGACATCATCTGAGGAGACAGACTTTATCCGATGGGTGGATTTTAATGTGAGTTACGAGGCGTTAAGTCAGGCCTATGATTATGACATTGGAACGTACATGTCGGATGTACATGTGAATTGGATTGAATTGCTGGCTTATCTTGCAGTGCAGTATGGTGGCGATTTCAGCAGTTATCGGGAAAAAGATATGGCGGTGGCCGTAGAAAAGATTCAGACCCAGGGAATTGAAGCGCTGACAGCTGATTTAAAATACTATGATTATTATTTGGAGGCTTATGGGGCGGTTCTCGGAGGTATGGTCGGAGTTTACGAGGCCGAACAGGAAGAGGGATGGAAGCAGGTCTACGGACTGAAAGCTTTCAGTCCGATTGCGAAAGGATTTCCCTACTCGGAATATGATGACTTCGGCGCATCAAGAAGCTATGGTTATCAGAGGACCCATTTGGGACATGACATATTGGGGCAGGTAGGAACGCCCATTATAGCCATTGAGAGCGGGACAGTTCGGGCCCTTGGATGGAATCAGTTCGGCGGATGGCGAATCGGTATCGATAGTTTCGACGGTAAACGGTACTACTACTATGCCCATCTGAGGCAGGACAGGCCCTATGCAGAAGGCTTAGAAGAGGGGGATATTGTCCAGGCCGGGGATGTGATCGGATATATGGGGCGCACCGGATACAGTTCTGAAGAAAATACGAATAATATCGATGTGTATCATTTACATTTGGGGCTGCAGTTGATTTTCGATGAATCTCAGCGGGAGGGGACAAATGAAATCTGGATCGATGTGTATCCGCTGACCCGTTTTCTGGCCCGCCATGCTTCCGAGACCTTGCGGGATGATGCAACAAAGGAGTGGAGCCGCCGTTATCAGATACGGGATCCGGAGACGCCATAGTGCAAGTTTAGCAGATTATTTGATGTTTTCTAAAAGAATCTTTGCGTAAAAATGTCGATTGGGGTCATCTGGTGTCAAATGGGGTCAGGCGGGGTCGAACATTGCGATTGGTTAGTCTTGCGATAATCCTTTTTCAGAGAATATAATACAAATAGTTTCAAAGACAGAAGGAGGAGAACAAGGTGAGCAAAATTAATGTGGCGATTGTGGATGATAATGAGCGGATGTTGGGGCTTTTGGAAAATATTTTAAGTGAAGACAGCAGTATTTCTGTTGTCGGAAAAGGCGGAGACGGGGTTCAGGCGCTGGAATTGATTCGGGAAAAAGAGCCGGATGTGGTACTTCTTGACTTAATTATGCCGAAACTTGACGGCCTTGAAGTCATGCAGAAAGTGAATCGGGAAAAAAATCTGAAAAAGAAGCCGGCATTTATTGTTATTTCAGCCATCGGACAGGAAAATATTACAGAAGATGCCTTTGGCCTCGGCGCCAGTTATTATATCATGAAGCCATTTGATAACGATGTGGTTTTAAATAAAATAAAACAAATTCAGAGGGATAAGACAGCAAAGCTTGTTCATACTAAGCATAGTGTAGTATCTGAAGGTGTGAGCGAATATTCACCCCGAAATCTGGAAACGGATGTGACCAACATTATCCATGAAATCGGCGTCCCGGCCCACATTAAAGGATACCAGTATTTGAGAGATGCGATCATTATGTCGGTGGAGAATCGGGAAGTGATTAATTCCATTACGAAAGTATTGTATCCAACGATCGCGAAGATGAATCAGACGACGCCGAGCCGGGTGGAACGGGCGATCCGTCATGCGATCGAGGTGGCCTGGAGCCGGGGAAAAATGGATACGATCAATGAATTATTTGGTTATACCATTAATACCGGAAAGGGTAAACCGACAAACTCAGAATTTATTGCCCTGATTTCAGATAAAATGCGTCTGGAATATAAAACTAAGGGGTAAAATAAATAAATATCTTTCAATGTTCTCTCAAATATTGTATAATATATACAATAAATGTGTTTGAGGGAGGAAGCGGATTCTATGAAGAAGATATTATTTGTATCGTCGGAGGCTGTACCGTTTATAAAAACAGGGGGATTAGCGGACGTTGCCGGCACATTGCCAAAATCATTCAATAAAGATGAATTCGATGTCCGTGTTGTTATCCCGAAATATCGGGCAATTCCCGAACATTACCGGAATCAGATGAAATACCGGACCCATTTTTATATGGATTTTGCCGGTGAGAACCGATATGTTGGTGTAATGGAACTTGAGTGGGGCGGAATTACGTTTTATTTTATAGATAATGAATACTATTTCTATGGTGATAAACCATATGAAGACGGTGTTTGGGATTTGGAGAAGTTTGCTTATTTCAGCAAAGCATCCCTTTCGATTTTACCGCTCATTGATTTTCAGCCGGATGTGGTCCACTGCCACGACTGGCAGACAGGACTTGTACCTGTGTACTTAAAGACAGATTTCTGCCGCGGCGATTTCTTTGCCAGAATGAAAGCTGTCATGACGATCCATAACCTGAAATTCCAGGGGACATGGAATCCAAAAGATATTATGAATATTACCGGATTACCAGGGTATCTGTTTACGCCGGACAAGTTGGAAGCCTATAAGGATGCGAATTATCTGAAGGGCGGACTTGTCTATGCGGACTGGATTACGACGGTCAGTCCGACCTATGCGGAAGAGATCAAGATGCCGTTTTACGGTGAAGGATTAAATGGCCTGCTCTGTGCCCGTTCCGGACAGCTCAGCGGTATTTTGAATGGTATTGATTATGATGAATATAATCCGGAGACGGATCATGCCCTTCCATATAATTATAATGCGATTAATTTCCGTAAAGTAAAAGTCAAAAATAAACTGGCGCTTCAGGAAGAACTGGGATTGGAACAGAATGAACATAAGTTTATGATAGGTCTCGTATCCCGCCTGACAGATCAGAAGGGCCTGGATCTGGTAGCTTATATGATGGATCAGATCTGTACCGAGGATACCCAGCTTGTGGTCCTTGGAACTGGTGACAGCAAGTATGAGAATATGTTCCGGCACTTTGCCTGGAAGTATCCGGAGCGGGTATCGGCGAATATTTTCTATTCAGATGAACGTTCCCATAAGATTTACGGTTCCTGTGATGCTTTTCTTATGCCGTCGCTGTTCGAGCCTTGCGGACTCAGTCAGTTAATGAGTCTGCGCTACGGTACAGTACCGATCGTCCGTGAGACGGGTGGTTTAAGAGATACGGTTCAGCCGTACAACGAATATGAGTCCACAGGTACAGGATTTAGCTTTGCAAATTATAATGCTCATGAAATGATGGATATTATCAATTATGCAAAACATATTTACTATGACAAAAAACGGGAGTGGAATAAGATTATCGATCGGGCGATGGCTGCAGATTTCTCCTGGAATATGTCGGCCCGCAGATATGAAGATCTGTATCGGATGTTATGAGTAAATATTTAAAAAAGACCTGGATCGTATGCCTTTTGGCATCGGTAAGCTGCTTCCTTTGGGGAAGCGCTTTCCCAGGGGTTAAAATCGGATATGAATGGTTTCAGATCGCGTCCGGTGAGACGGCAGCTCAGATATTATTTGCGGGGTGCCGTTTTTTCCTTGCGGGAATTCTGGTCATTCTTTTTGCAAGCCTTACATCAGGAAGATTTTTGAAGCCCGTTGGTGCGGAATGGAAGCATGCAGCGGTAATCAGCCTGTTTCAGACCATTTTGCAGTACATATTATTTTATATTGGTCTGGCTCATACGGCGGGTACGAAGGCGTCGATCATTGTCGGTTCCAATGTGTTCATCGCCATATTGACGGCGAGTCTTATATTCCGTCAGGAAAAATTGACCCGGGAAAAGATCATTGGCTGTGTCATCGGATTTGCCGGAGTTGTACTGATCAATTTGACTCCGGGAGGCATGTCCCTGACCATGAGCTTTGGCGGTGAGGGACTTGTACTTTTTTCCACAGTGGCCTATGCTTTTTCTTCAGTGATCATGAAAAAATATTCAAAAAAAGATAATCCGGTCATGCTGAGCGGCTATCAGTTTCTTATCGGTGGAATCGTTATGATAGCCGTGGGCATTTGTATGGGCGGACGGATTTCGGTGCCTTCCGGAAAAGCGGCGCTTATGCTTTTGTACCTGGCGTTTGCTTCAGCTATGGCGTATACCATATGGAGCCAGCTCCTTAAATATAATCCGGTATCTAAAGTGGCGGTTTTCTGTTTTATGACGCCGGTATTTGGAGTGATTCTTTCTGCGCTTCTTCTCCATGAGTCGGAACAGATATCTGTGATTCAAGGGGCGGCGGCTTTGGTTTTAATTACCTTTGGAATTATTGTCAGTCACAGAGAAAAGCCGTTGACAGTCTGAAACATATAAGTTAGAATTAAAAAGAATCGGTCACGAAGGCCGGAATACTGTTGAAATGAATAAAACCACGAAGGTTTCGATATTTTTTGTACAAGCCTTTGTGGTTTTTTGCGTCTATATAGGGAAGGTTTTTAGCTGAATCGGGAAAGCCGGACGGATGAAAAGGATGAAATTCAGGAGGAGAAGCCTATGAAAAAAAGAATAATCAGCATTTTATTAGCGGCCGTTATAGGCGTGTCGATGTTGACTGCCTGCGGTTCAGAAACGAAGGAAACAACATCGGGAGCCGAAGGCAGTTCCGAGGCCGGGGCAGAGGATCCAGTCGATGAAAAGGTACTTCGGATTGCCTTTCCGGATACGCTGACAACGGTGGATGTGGCGAATATTACATCGGCGACCATGTTAAAAGAAGTAGCCGGCGTCTGTGAAACATTGGTCCGTGCCGATGAGAATTTTATATTACAGCCGAATCTTGCAACGGAATGGAAGATGACAGGAGATAACACCTGGGAATTTAAACTGAGGGAAGATGTTCTTTTTCACGATGGAACACGGATGGATGCGGAAGCGGTGAAATGGTCCATTGAATGGGAGATGGAAAATAATTCGGCTTTTGCCGGTTCAACTTATATCGAGTCGGTGGAAGTTCTGGACGATTTTACGGTGCAGTTTACGACTTCCCAAAAGACAACCGATTTGCCGGCGGCATTGTCCTATGTGGGAACGGTTATCGTGTCCCCTTCATCGGTGAATGAAAACGGAGAATTTGTGTCAGCAGTAGGTACAGGGTATTATAAGCAGGTGGCTTTTGATGAAATGTCAGGAACTTTTGAATGTGTTGTCTTTGAAGATTATTGGCAGCCGGTGGAAACCAATGTTACCCGGAGGATTGTACGCAGCATTACCGATGCCAGCGCCCGGAGCCTTGCCGTACAGAACGGAGAAATCGATATCGCGTCGGATGTGCCGTTCAGCGATCTGGAGACTCTTGCCAACTCGGAAAATGTTCAGGTTTCCAAGTTTAATACAGCAAGAACCTATTTTTATGAATATAATCTGAAGAAAGATACTTTCCAGGATGAGCGGGTGCGTAAAGCATTGATTTATGCAATTAATAAGGAAGAAATTGTCAATGACGTATTGCTTGGCGTCGGCGGTGTGCCGAAGGGAATGTTGATGGATGATATGCTGTGGGCCAATCTGGAAGCAGATACCTATGATTATGATCCGGATAAGGCTCTCAGCCTTCTTGAAGAGGCTGGATACACAGACAGCGATAATGACGGTTATCTGGACAAGGATGGAGAAAAACTGACGCTGAAATTGATTACCTTTACGAAACGTCCGGGATGTCCGTTGATCGTTCAGGCAACTCAGGGGTATTATGCGAATATTGGAATTGATACATCTGTGGAAGTTTTGGAATGGTCAGCCATGAATGAATTGATCCAGAACGGCGATTTTGACATGGCGCTCAATTCGGCGGCTTCGGCCTATATACCGACACCGGCCTATTACATGGATACCTATTATAAAAATAATGACATTGGGTATGTGAATGAAGAACTCAATTCACTTCTTGATGATTGCAAAGCCACAACGGATATGGAAGAAAAATATGAGTACAGCAAAAAAGCTCAGGCTTTGGCCCAGGAGGATGCTGTAATTTTCACTCCGGCCCTGTACGGCGCTGTCTTTGCTCTGTCAAAAGATGTGGATAATTTTCAGTATAATGCGGCGGCCCATGATTTTATTGTGCCTTATGAGACTTCTTTAAAATAAATTGTTTTTGGAGTTTTACTTATGATTAAATACATTGTTAAGCGGATGGTTACGGTTTTTGTCGTACTCTGGATGGTGGCGACACTGACTTATTTCACGGTTCATGTGACGCCGGGAGACACAGCGGCGGCCATTTTATATTCCGTTGGCGGAGAAAGTGCGGTCAACAGCGAAAATCTTGAACGTATCCGAGGCAAATATGATCTGGACAGGCCGATTTATGAGCAATATTTTGAATGGGTGATCAATGCCTTTAAGGGGGAACTTGGAACATCTTATAAATATAATAAGCCGGTATCCTACATGCTCAAACTTCGTGTGCCGAATACCATACGGCTTGGATTGGCTGCGGTTGCTTTGTCGGTGGTGATTTCTATTCCCTTTGGTATTGTCAGCGCTTTACACCATAATCGTTTTCTGGATCATGCGGGACGGATATTTACATTGCTGATTTCTTCTTTCCCTTCCTTTTGGGTGGCCATTGTGCTGATCATTGTCTGTGCGCTGAAACTAAAATTATTACCGGTGGGCGGTATGCAAGGGCCTCAGAGTATTATTCTGCCGACGGTTACATTGTCTATGGGTATGACGGCGGCGACCACCCGCATGATGCGCAGCAGTATGCTGGATGTGATGAACCAGGATTACATTTGGGCAGCAAGAGCTAAAGGAATGAAATGGAACAAAATTATTACACGGCATATGCTTAAAAATGCCTTGCCTCCGATCATTACGGTCATCGGACTTCAGATTGGTCATATCCTTGGCGGTGCAGTCATTATTGAAAATATATTTTCCTGGCCGGGGGTGGGTGGGCTTTTGATCGATGCTGTCAATGCAAAGGATACGCCGATGATCGAGGGATGTGTTTTACTCATTGCCTTTGGCTATGCCATCATCAACCTGATCGTGGATATCATTTACGCATGTCTGGACCCGAAAGTAAAATATACCGGGGAGGATACTTGAAAATGGTTAATCGAAAAAATTATATTTTATATATTGGTCTCATTTTGACCGCCTTAATTGTGTTGATCACTGTTTTTGCACCGTTTTTAGAGCCCTATGATCCGACAAGGATGGAATTGTCCCGGAAGTTTATAGCGCCGTGCCGGGAATTTATTTTCGGGACGGACCATCTCGGACGGGATATTTTCAGCAGGGTTATTGAAGGCTCCAGGGTCTCTCTGTCCATTGCAGTCACCGTTGTATTTTTCAGTGCGGTGCTTGGCGTTATACTCGGAATGATTTCCGGGTATGCAGGAGGCACGGTGGATATGCTTATTATGCGGGTTGTGGACGTATTGCTTGCTTTTCCAACGATCATTTTTGCATTGGCCCTTTCGACAATGCTGGGAACGGGTCAGACAAATTTGATTATTGCCATTACCTGTATTCAGTGGACCCGATATGCCCGGATAGCCCGGGGAGAGACACTCGTACTTAAAAATGCCGAATATGTGGAGGCGGCCAGGAGTATCGGAAATAATACGGTTCAAGTTTTGAGAAAATATATTTTTCCAAATGTGGTTTCAAAGATGATCATTCTGGCGTCATTGGATATCGGAACGATTATTTTGTATTGTGCATCTCTGAGCTTTTTGGGGCTGGGAGCTCAGCCACCGTCACCGGATTGGGGCGTTATGATCAGCGAGGGTAAGGACTATATGCAGTATGCTCCGTGGCTGACCTTATTTCCGGGACTGGCTATTGCAATTTCTGCGCTGGCGTTTAATATGCTTGGCGACGGACTTCGGGATTTACTTGATCCAAGGATGAAAGAAATGGTGAGGACAGATTAGGATGGAAAAATTGTTGGAGATAAAACATCTGAACGTAGGATTTCTGATGGGAAATCAGTGTGTACAGGTATTAAATCAGGTATCCTTTGATATTTATGAAAATGAAGTTCTGGCCGTCGTCGGCGAGACCGGATGCGGTAAATCAGTGACCGGCAGCGCTATCCTTCATCTCCTTCCGGAAAATGCGGTGACAGAAGGAGAAATTTATTATAAGAATCAGGAAATTTTGAAATTATCCGAAGAAGAATTCCGTAAATTCCGTGGGAAAGAGATTGCTTCTATCCCGCAAAGCCCGTCAACCTCTCTGGATCCGATGATGCGGATCGGGGAGCAGGTTGCCGAATGTGTGACCGGGGGAGTTCGAAAGGAAAAGGCAGAGCGTGAGAATATCCGGACAAAGATCTGGGAGATTTTCTCCCGGCTGAAGCTTCCGGGAGAGCGGAAAATCTGTCATGCCTATCCATGCCAGCTTAGTGGGGGCATGAGCCAGCGGGTACTTGTTTCTATGGGAGTAATCATGGAACCGAGGCTGCTCATTGTGGACGAGCCGACAAAGGCTGTTGACTGGATTTTAAGAAAAGAAGTGACAGAAGTCCTCCGGCAGATGAAGGATGAAATGCAATGTTCTATGATTCTCATTACCCATGATTTTGGGGTGGCTCGTCAGATAGCAGACCGGATTGCTGTCATGTATTGCGGTCAGGTTGTAGAGGCGGGAAAGGCTGAAGACATTTTAAATCGTCCGAAACATCCTTATACAAAGGGGCTGATCGATGCGATGCCATCCCGGGGATTTCATGTTATGGAAGGTTTTATGCCGTCCTTTTCCGGGCTCCCTGAAGGGTGTCGGTTTGCTCCGAGATGCAGTAAATGTCTGGAAAGGTGCCGTCATGAAATTCCGCAAATGTATGAGACCGGAAATCATCGTCAGGTTCGATGTTTCTTATTTGAGGAGAGCAGAGCGGCTTACCGGAGCCCCTGCGTGGAGGAGGCGATTTTCAATGCTTGAGATTTCGCATTTGAGTAAAATTTATACTTCCGGGTTTTGGGGGAATAAGCGGGTAGAAGCAGTAAAGGACATTTCTTTTCATGTAGGCGAAGGTGAAATTTTTGGTCTGATCGGGGAGAGCGGCAGTGGAAAAACAACGCTGGCCCGGATGATCGGCGGTTTTTTGAAACCTTCTTCGGGAGAGATTGCTTTTGAGGGACATAATCTGGTAAAAGCCGGTGCCCGGGAATGGTACGAACTGCGGCGTCAGATCCAGTTTGTGTTTCAGCATCCCCAGATGACCTTTCATCCCCGGCGGGATATTTATTTTGCCTGTGCCGAACCGATTCGGCTGTATCATCTGGACCGTCATATCAGCGAAAAAGAAATGGTCCGCCATATGCTGGGCCGGGTTGGGATTCCGGAGGACCAGTGGCATAAATATCCCCATGAGATCAGCGGAGGCCAGGCCCAGAGAATAGCCATTGCACGGGCCTTATCTTTAAATCCGAAACTTCTTATTTGTGATGAACCGACGTCTATGCTGGATGTTTCGGTCCAGGCCCAGATTCTGCGGCTGCTTCTTCGGGCAAATGAAAAATATCATGTGGCTATGCTCTTTATTTCCCATGACCTGGATGTGATCCGGGCAGTCTGTCAGCGGGTGGCCGTCATGCATCAGGGGAAGATTGTCGAAATGGGGACGGCAGAGGAAGTTTTTGGAAATCCACAGCATGATTACACAAAAAAATTGCTTTCAGCCCGTATGATGATATAAAGAAAACTTGTATATTTTTGAAAAAGTGGTAGAATAAAAGTAATGTTTAGCAAGGTCTTTTAACGATTTGCAATAAAGCATATTGTCGGAAGACCTTTTGTGGTTAAAATGCTGTATTGAAAGCCATGATGGGGATCCATCCGGGCTTTGTTTTTTATGATATGAATTATATAGTAAGGAAATGAGTACAAAAGATGTTAAATGAGAAAATACTAAAAGAACAGCTTCTTGTCGGGATAGATGTAGGTTCGACAACAACAAAAATCGTTGCGATCGATGCAAAAAGCAGGGATATTGTATTTTCCGACTATAGGCGGCATAATGCTGCCCAGGTTCAAAGCGTGTACTGCGCTGTAGATCAATTGATTAAACATTTTCCGGAAGCCCAGGTGCGATTGGTATTGACCGGTTCCGGAGCAAAATTGATTGCAGAGAGTTTAGATGTACCTTATATCCAGGAAGTTGTGGCGAATTCTGTCGCTCTTAAGGAACGTTATGACGACATCCGCACAGCCATTGAACTTGGCGGTCAGGATGCTAAAATGATATTTTTCAGCAGGGATAAGGCGGATAATTCCTTAAATGTGGCTGATATGCGTATGAACGGCAGTTGTGCCGGGGGTACCGGCGCCTTTATCGATGAAGTGGCGTCAATTTTGAAGGTGCCGATTGAAGAATTTAATGAACTGGCAGCCCAGGGAACCTGTGTTTACGATATTTCCGGGCGGTGCGGCGTGTATGCTAAAACAGATATCCAGCCTCTGCTGAATCAGGGAGTGTCCAAACAGGATCTGGCTCTGTCCGCATTTCATGCTATTGCCAAACAGACGATCGGCGGCTTGGCCCAGGGCCTGGATATTGAAAAACCGGTGGTTTTTGAGGGAGGCCCTCTCACCTTTAATCCGACATTGATCCGGGTATTTATAGAGCGTTTAAATCTGTCACCGGAGGAAGCGATCATACCGGACCATCCGGAGATCATGATCGCCTATGGGGCGGCCCTGTCGCTGGGTACAATGTTTGCAAACGATCGCAGAGAAGTTTCTCTGCCGCAGATTTTAGAACTTTTAAAGGAAAATCGTATCGTGGAAGCGAGTCAGGCCATGAATCATGCTGAGCCGTTTTTTGTTTCAGCAGAAGAAAAAGAAGCTTTTTTGAATCGGCATAAACTTCCGGAAAATCATTTTGAAAAACCGGAACCGGGACAAACGGTCCATGCCTATCTGGGCATTGACTCGGGCAGTACGACGACAAAGTTTGTTTTGATGGATGAGGATGAAAATATTTTGGATTCTTTCTATGCGCCGAATGAGGGCAATCCTCTCGATGTAGCAAAGAAAGCATTGATTTCGCTCAGGGACAGTTATCGGGCCGCCGGAGCGGCGCTGGATATCGTCGCTGTGGGAACGACAGGTTATGGTGAATTACTTTTTGCCGAAGCCTTTGGCGCCGAGTGTCATGTGGTGGAGACGGTCGCTCATGCCCGGGCTGCCGAAAAGTATGTGGATGATGCCACTTTCATTTTGGATATCGGCGGACAGGATATGAAGGCTATTTGGCTGGACAGCGGCATTATCACAAATATTGTGGTTAATGAAGCCTGCTCTTCGGGCTGCGGTTCTTTCCTTGAAAATTTCGCAGCTTCTTTACATATTCCGGTGGAGGAAATCGCCGAGACAGCTTTTTCGTCTAAAAATCCGGCAGCTCTCGGCAGCCGGTGTACAGTATTTATGAACAGCAGCATTGTGACAGAACAGCGCAATGGAAAGTTATCGGCGGATATTATGGCCGGACTTTGCCGTTCGATCATAGAAAATGTATTTACCAAGGTTATCCGCATTTCCAATTTGGATTCTCTTGGCGATAAAATCGTGGTCCAGGGCGGTACCTTTCAGAATGATGCGGTACTGAGGGCCATGGAACAATATACCGGAAAAGAAGTGATTCGGGCGCCTTATCCGGGAATTATGGGCGCTATCGGCGTAGCTTTGATCACCAAAGAACGTGTTGGCGCCGGAGCGAAAGAGAAAACCTTTATCGGGCTGGATGCCATGGACGATTTTTCCTATTCCCAGGAATCGAACTTTCCGTGTCCGTTTTGTACCAATCATTGTAAGCGTACGATTGTTACTTTTTCCAATGGAAAATCCTGGGTGACAAACAACCGATGCGAGCGGGGAGAAATTCTTGGAGATCCCCGTGAGGCGGATGTTCGTGAAAAGCTTCGGGAAAAGGAAGCGGCGGTTCATCAGATCCCGAATCTGTTCCGCACCCGTGAGGAGCTTTTGTTTAAAGACTATCCGGCGCCGGAGGTTTTGCCGGAACAGTCGGTGACGATAGGTATTCCGAGAGTGTTGTCCTTCTGGGAGACTATGCCTTTTTGGACAACTTTTTGGAAGGCGCTGGGATTCAAGGTTCAGATATCCGATAACAGTACGCGGAGAATGTATGAAAATGGTTTGTCTGCGGTAACTTCGGATACGGTATGTTTCCCGGCCAAGCTGGTTCATGGGCATATCCGGAATCTGGTGGAGAAGAAGGTTGACCGGATTTTTATGCCGTCCATAACGACGGTAACTTCAGAAAATACGGAAAAGACCAGTGAGTCCATGTGTGCGGTAGTCAAGGGCTATCCGTTTGTTATCCGAAACTCGGATAATCCGGAAAAACGCTGGGGTGTGCCATTTGACACGCCATTATTCCACTGGTACGGAAAGATTGACCGGGACAGACAGTTGGTTGAGTATATGAAGGAGACCTTCCATATTTCACCGAATTATACAAAGGAGGCCATTAAAGCGGCGGATGAAGCCGAAGGAACTTTCCATCGGGAATTGACGGAGGCTGCCCGGTCCATTTTGGAAGAAGTTGAGCGCAATGGTACTTATGCGGTCGTTCTTGCCTCCCGGCCATACCAGAATGATGCTCTGGTCAATCATGATCTGCCGGCCATGTTCACCCGTTTGGGAATTCCCGTACTGACAGCGGATTCATTGCCTGGGCTGGAAAAAGTGGATTTGAGTAAAAGCCGTCTGGATGTGGTCAATAATTATCATGCCCGGATGCTTGGTTCGGCCATTATGGCGGCCCGGAGTCCGCATTTGGAATATGTTCAGATTGTCAGTTTTGGCTGCGGCCATGATGCTTATTTGTCCGATGAAATTATCCGGATGATGAAAGAAATTTCAGGGAAAATACCACTGATATTAAAATTAGATGAAAGTGATATTCAGGGACCTCTGCGTATCCGTGTCCGCTCTTTTGTGGAAACGGTAGCTATGCGGCGCAGTCAGAATAAGGAATTGACCGTTGAAGAATTGACGGATCCTTATCCAGTGAAATTAACCAAAGAAAATATAAAAGAAAAGGTGGTTCTTGTACCGAATACATCCCACGCTTTTTGCCGGATCATGTCGGCGGCTCTGGCTACCCAGCATGTAAAGGCTGTTCCGCTGGACATTGGCCGGGACGAGGCGATCCGGCTGGGTAAACAGTATGTGCATAATGATATTTGTTTCCCGGCTCAGATTGTTATTGGAGAAGCTTTGGCAGCTCTGCGGAGCGGAGAATACGATGATAAAGATGCTGCGATCGGTATGGGTAAATATATCGGTGACTGCCGTCTGACTCATTACAGTGCATTGCTTAGGAAGGCACTGGATGATGCGGGATACGCCCATGTACCGATTTTGACTAATGATGATGAAGATTATCATGATTTACATCCGGGATTCCGCATGAATCTGCTTTCATCGCTGCGTATCGCTATCGCTTTGCCGATGATCGATGCTTTGGAGGAACTGCTTCGGAAAATCCGGCCTTATGAATTGGAGCCAGGCAGTGCCAACGAGGCTTTTGAGAAAGGTATGGACGCTCTGGTCGATGGGTTACAGAATCACGGTATCCGCGGTGCAAAACGGGGATTTTTCAAAGCTATAGAGATCATGAAGAAAGTAGGCTACGACCGTACCCATCGGAGACCGGAGGTGCTGATTGTAGGTGAATATCTTTTAAATTTTCATCCGGGAGCGAACCATGATATCGAAGATTATCTGGAGCGCAACGGTTTCGAGATCATAGAAGCCCGGATGACCGACGTTATCCGAAAAATTTATTTTGTTTTGGATTCCCAGATTCGGGAGTATCATTTAAAGCGGCCTCTCGGAAAGAAGTTGTGGTTCCATACGGCCAATGAATTTTTCGAACTGGCCCATAATATGACTGATTCCATTGCAAAACGGCATCCATTGTATACGCCAGCCTGCCGTTTGCCGGATCTTGTCAAAGACAGTGACCCGATCATGCATCATACCTTTGATGCCGGGGAAGGCGTATTGATTCCGGGAGAGATCCTGCATCATGCAAAACATGGCTGTCGGAACTTTGTCATTTTGCAGCCTTTCGGCTGCCTGCCAAATCATGTATTTGGACGTGGTGTGGCAAAACGGCTGAAAGAAATTTATCCGGACGCTCAGATCCTGCCTTTGGATTATGATCCGGATGTCAGCTTTGCAAATCTGGAAAACCGCTTGCAGATGCTCATTATGAATGCGAGAACAACAGAAATTTAAAAAGCGCACGACGATTTTTTGTAAATCGCCGTGCGTTTTTTTGTTAGGCTTTAGCCTGTTCCTTATTGGGGAGTTTCTCATCAGAGAAACG